>NZ_JAMYQH010000034.1:0-77078 GCF_040320765.1 Mesorhizobium sp. M0618
TCAACAACAGTGCGCTTCAAACTCTCGCTGTGTTTGGACATGAAAACCCCCGAAGGTTGATGTCCAACTTTCGGGGGTCAGTTCAGCGTGGGGGGCTTTTTAACGGGATTAGCGAATCGAAAGAATCGGTTCGGGCGGTTCCTTAAAGCATTGCCCGAAGCGCGATCAGGCGTCCTTCTTGGGCACGGCAACGCGCAGCGCCAGGTCGCGAAGCTGCTGCGGGCTCGCTTCCGACGGTGCGTTCATCAACAGATCGTAGGCCTGCTGGTTCATCGGGAACATGGTGATCTCACGCAGGTTCTTGGCGCCGAGCAGCAGCATGACGACGCGGTCGACACCGGCGGCCATGCCGCCATGCGGCGGCGCGCCATACTGGAAGGCACGATAGAGGCCGCCGAAGCGCTCCTCGACCGTGGCGCGATCCAGCCCGACCGTCTCGAACGCCTTGACCATGGTTTCGGGCAGATGGTTGCGGATACCGCCGCTGGCGATCTCGAACCCGTTGCAGACCATGTCGTATTGGAACGCCTTGATGCCGAGCAGGTCCTCGCCATTCAGCGCATCGATGCCACCTTGCGGCATCGAGAACGGGTTGTGGGCGAAGTCAATCTTCTTCTCTTCCTCGTTCCATTCGAAGAACGGAAAGTCGACGATCCAGCACAGTTCGAAACGCTCGCGATCGACCAGGTTCAGCTCCTCGCCGGCACGGGTGCGCGCAGCCCCCGCAAAAGAGACGAACTTCTTCGGGTCGCCTGCAACGAAGAAGGCGGCGTCGCCATCGGCAAGGCCGAGTTGAAGGCGGATCGCCTCCGTGCGCTCCTCGCCGATGTTCTTGGCGAGTGGGCCGGCGCCTTCGAGCTTGTCGCCCTCCTTGCGCCAGAAGATATAGCCGAGGCCCGGCTGGCCCTCGCCCTGCGCCCAGGAATTCATGCGGTCGCAGAAGGCGCGGCTGCCGCCGGTCTTGGCCGGAATGCCCCACACCTCGGCCTTCGGATCGTTGGCCAGGATGTTGGCGAACACCTTGAAGCCGGAATCGCGAAAATGGGCGGAAACGGCCTGCATCTCGATCGGGTTGCGCAGGTCCGGCTTGTCGGAACCGTATTTGCGCATGGCGACATCATAGGGAATGCGCTGGAAATTCTGCGTCACCGGCTTGCCGTTGGCGAAGGTCTCGAAGACCCCGCGCATGACAGGTTCCATGGTCGACAGCACGTCGTCCTGCTCGACGAAGCTCATTTCAAGGTCAAGTTGGTAGAATTCGCCGGGCAGACGATCGGCGCGCGGGTCCTCGTCGCGGAAGCAGGGCGCGATCTGGAAGTAGCGGTCGAAGCCCGACACCATGATCAGCTGCTTATATTGCTGCGGCGCCTGCGGCAGCGCGTAGAAGGTGCCGGGATGGATGCGCGACGGCACCAGGAAGTCGCGCGCGCCTTCCGGCGACGAGGCAGTCAGGATCGGCGTCGAGAATTCGGTGAAGCCGACCTCGCCCATGCGCTTGCGCATCTCGGCGATGATTTTTGTCCGCGCAATGATGTTCTTGTGCAGCGTCTCGCGGCGCAGGTCGAGGAAGCGGTATTTCAGCCTGATATCCTCGGGATAATCCGGCTCACCGAACACCGGCAGCGGCAATTCCTTGGCCGCCGACAGCACTTCGATCTCGCGGGCGAAAATCTCGATCTCCCCGGTCGGCAGGTTCGCGTTCGTGGTGTCGGGCAAGCGAGCCTTGACCTCGCCGTCGACGCGGATGACCCACTCGCCGCGCACGGTTTCGGCGACCTTGAAGGCAGGCGAATCCGGATCGGCAACGATCTGGGTCAAGCCATAATTGTCGCGCAGGTCGATGAAGAGCAGGCCGCCATGATCGCGCACGCGATGCACCCAGCCCGACAGGCGAACGGTCGAGCCGACGTCGCTCTTCCTCAACTGGGCACAGGTATGGCTGCGGTAACGGTGCATTGTCATTGGTAAAGTCCGGGGTGCTCTAGTTGCCGGCCGAGGCATCACGGCCCGGCCCTGAAAATTTGCGCGAAAAGCGCATGGGAGGCCGGATTTGTCAAGGCAAGCGGCCCGTGTTGGTATCTTGGTTCCGCTTTCCCAGGCGACCTATGAGCCCAGTGCCGATAGCCGAAGACGCTGGGCAAGGTGCTCGACGACCAATGCAGCGCTGGCGGACGACGTTGCGGCATGATGAAGGCGAATTTCCGCCCCCGGCAGCGGGGGCACATGCCGGCCGGGATGGACATCTCGCAGGCCAGGCGCAAGCATGCTGCCTTTGACCACGGTGACCGCCAGTCCCTGTTCGACAATTGCCTCCGTGGCTGAAAGGCTTGGACTGACATAGGCCAAACGCCATGGCCGGCCTGCCTTGTCGAGCGCCTCAATGGCCCAGGAGCGAAACAGGCAATCGGGGCTCGACAGAGCGACCGGCAACGGATCGAGTTCCTCGACGGCTCGCGTCGCCGCCGCCGCCCAAATCGCCCTTTCGCGGCATATCAGATCCCCCTCGGTTGTGCCTTCCGGGTGCATGGCGATGACGGCGTCGAACGACGACCCAAGCCGTTTCAGGAGCCGGGCGGTGAGACCGATCTCCATTTCGACCTGCACCAACGGAAATCGCTCGGCGATGCCAGAAAGGAGGCGCGGCAGGATCTTGGTGCCATAATCTTCCATGACCCCGATGCGAACCTGTCCGGCCACCTGCTGACCGGAAACACGCGCAATCGCCTGCTCATTGAGAGCAAGTATGCGGCGGGCATCGATCAGAAAGCCCTCCCCGGCGGCGGTGAGTTCAACGCGGGCTGTCGAGCGCCGGAACAAGATGGTCTCGATGCGCTCCTCAAGACGTTTCACCTGCAAGCTGACGGCCGCCTGCGTTCTATTGAGCTGCTCGGCGGCTCGCGTGAACGAGAGGCGCTCGGCAACGACGACGAAGGCCCGCAGAAGGTCCGGATCGAGATTCGGGATGCTCATAGTGGAATGTTATCAAACTCATTGAGCTTATTCGATTCCTTATGGCCCGCCTGCCCGATATCGCTGGTTCAGAGTTGGCAAGGTCAGGGCCATGGAAATCACAGGAGTGCTCGCCGCGATTCTCTCCAGCGCTTTTGGGGGCACCGCCGTTGGCGCAACGCGATATCTCGCGGGCACGCTCGATCCTCTCGCTATCGGTGCGGTCCGGTTCGGCGGCGGCTTTCTGGTTTTGGCCGCCGTAGCTCTCTGGCGACGAGACAGGTGGCCGCCGAAGAGCGACTGGCTCGGCATTGGTGCATTGGGTCTGCTGTTCTTCGGGCTGTTTCCGGTGCTCTTCAATGGAGCCCTTGTCTACACAACGGCCGCGCGAGGTGCGCTTGCGCTTTCGACACTGCCTCTGCTCACAATGCTTGCCGCGGCAGTTCTGAGGATCGAGCCGCCGACCATCCGCAAGATCGTCGGTGTCCTGATCGCAATGGCAGGGGTGGCCGTAGCGCTCGGCACGAGCCTGACGACTGCTCCCCCAGATGCCTGGCGCGGAGATCTCCTCATGGTCGCGGCCGCTTTCTGCATGGCGCTCTACAACGTCTGGTCGAGACCATTTCTATCCCGCACCGCGCCAATCCCGTTCGTGGCGTTTGGCATGGGCGTGGGCGCGGTCTGCCTATCGGTCCTGGTGGTTTCGAACGGAGGCTTCGCGCGACTTGCCACTCTCAGCGCACCTCAGTGGATCGCGAGCGCATATCTGGCCATAATTTGCGGCGCCTTCATTTTCTTCCTCTGGGCATTCGCGCTCGAGCGCGCGTCGCCGACACTGGTTGCCGTCTCCGTTGCGGTTAATCCGGTGACGGCATCGATCTTCGGTGTCGTCTTCCTGGGCGAACAGGTAAGCGCGAACCTGATTGTCGGGCTGGTGGCAGTCCTCGCAGGAATAGGCATCGCAACGGGAGCAGCCGAGCGGCTCAGCCTGTGGCCCGACGATCGGCAGTCACGTCGCCGGCAGCCTTGAGCACTGACCAAGCAAAACGCGGAAACGAATCCAGGCGAATACAGCGATCATCCCTGTTGGCGCAGGGAATTGCTGCTGGCGTTGGCCAGGGTGATGGTTCAAGAAGGGATCACCGACACGTGATCGCCTCTTCATGTCCTCCATCCGCCCGATGATCCCGCTCCTTCTCGCCGCCGGCATTTTGCTCGGCGGCAATGGGCTGCAGAGCACGCTGATCGCGCTGCGCGGCGCGCAGGAAGGGTTTTCGGCTTCCGACATCGGCCTGATGGGCACCTTCTACTTCGCCGGCTTCCTGCTCGGCTGCCTGGCCATCACCCGCATCATGAAGGCGGTCGGCCATATCAGGGCGTTTTCGGCGCTGGCGGCAATCGCCTCGGTCGGCACCTTGCTTCTGGTGCTGGTCATCGATCCGGTGATGTGGTGCGCGGTGCGCCTTGCCGGCGGCTTCTGTTTCGCCGGGCTGTTCACCATCGTCGAAAGCTGGCTGAATTCCGGCGTCGGCAATCACGACCGGGCACGCGTGCTGGCGATCTACCGGATGGTCGACATCGGTTCGGTGACATCAGCGCAGTTCCTGATCCCGGTCTTCGGCGCTGGCGGTTTCGCCATCTTCGCCATCATGTCGATGATGATCACCTTGTCGCTGGTGCCGGTGTCGCTCGGCGACCGCTCCAACCCGGCGCCACCCGAAGAGGTCAAGCTCGACCTGGCGCGCGTCTGGCGGATTTCGCCGCTGGGCTGCTTCGGCTGCATCGCCGTCGGCGTCACCAACAGCGCCTTTCGCACCCTGTCGCCGGTCTATGCCGAGCAGATCGGCATGTCGGTCGCCGATGTCGTCACCTTCGTCAGCGTCGGCATTTTCGGCGGCGCCATCATCCAGTATCCGCTGGGTTACCTCTCCGACCGCTGGGACCGGCGCCGGGTGCTGCTGATGACGACGTGCTGCGCGATGTTCTCGGCGCTGGCGCTGGTGTTCATCGCCGGCAGCAATCCGGCGCTCAACTTCATCTTCATCTTCATCTTCGGCTGTTTCGCCATGCCGCTCTATTCGCTGTCGGCGGCGCATTCCAACGACCGCGCCGACACGGGCGAGTTCGTGCAGATCAACGCGGCGCTGATGCTGTTCTATTCCTTCGGCGCGATTGGCGGCCCGTTCGCCGCCTCGACGGCAATGCAGTATTTCGGACCGGGCGCCCTGTTTGTATTCAGCGCGGTGGTCTATGCGATCTTCATCGCCGTCATCCTTTACCGCATGCAGGCCCGGTCCGGTGTGCCGGCAGGCAGGCGCGGCCGCTTCACCGCGCTCCTGCGCACTTCGACGGTTTTCGCGCGGCTGGCCAGGAGAAACGACGATTCCGATGGTCCGGGAACCTGATGATGGCGGTGCCAAAGCTTGACGAAAGCCCCGGCGGCTGAAATCTAGGAAGACCTTACTCCTGTCAAAAGCGATTTGATGAACGTCATCACCACCCAGAAAGAACTCGAGACCGTTCTCGCCGCTTTCGAAAAGTCGGATTTCGTCACCGTCGACACTGAATTCATTCGGGAAACGACCTTTTGGCCGATCCTGTGCCTGATCCAGATGGCCGCACCCGGCGTGACGGCGCTGATCGATCCGCTGGCGCCCGATATCGACCTGAAGCCGTTCTTCAGGCTGATGGCCAATGAAGCGGTGGTCAAAGTCTTCCACGCCGCGCGGCAGGACATCGAAATCATCGTCCACCTCGGCGATCTGGTTCCGCATCCGGTGTTCGACACGCAAGTGGCGGCGATGGTCTGCGGCTTCGGTGACAGTGTTTCCTACGATCAGCTCGTGCAGCGCATTACCGGCGCGCGGCTCGACAAGTCGTCGCGCTTCACCGACTGGCGCCACCGGCCGCTTTCCGACAAGCAGCTCGACTACGCGCTGGCCGACGTCACGCATCTCATCGAGGTCTATCAGCACCTCAGCGCCGAATTGGAGCGGGAAAACCGCGCCCATTGGCTCAACGAGGAGATGGAGGTGCTGACCTCACGCGAAACCTATGATCCGCATCCCGAGGACGCCTGGAAGCGGCTGAAGATGCGGCTGCGCAAACCGCAGGAATTGGCGATCGTGCAGGGCGTTGCGGCGTGGCGTGAGCGCGAGGCGCGCGAACGCGACGTCCCGCGCGGCCGCGTGCTCAAGGACGACGCGATCTACGAGGTGGCGCAGCAGGCGCCGCGCGACACGGCAGCCCTCGGCAAGCTGCGCACGACACCGAAGGGCTGGGAGCGCTCGTCGACGGCAACGGCGCTGCTCGGCGCGGTCAACACCGCACTTGCCTTGCCCAAGGAGCAGATGCCGAAATTGCCAAAGAGTTTCCAGCCGCCCGAGGGCTCGAGCGCCGCGGCGGAACTGTTGAAGGTGCTGCTGCGGATCGTCGCCGAAAAGGAAGGCGTCGCCTCGAAGGTGCTGGCCTCCAGCGACGACATCGACCGTATCGCCGCCGAGGGCGAGGAGGCCGACGTACCGGCCCTGCAGGGTTGGCGGCGCGCGGTGTTCGGCGAGGCCGCGCTCAAGCTGGTGCGCGGCGAGATCGGCATCAAGTTCGACAAGCGCAAGATTGCGGTGTTCGATCTGTAGACGAGCATTCTTTCCTTCTCCCGCAAGCTGGGAGAAGGGAGAACTGTCTGCTCAAACCACGCCGAGCAGGTGCAGCGCGAACCAGATCCATCCCAGCAGGAGAATCACCGCACTGACGAAGAAGGACCGGCTGCGCAGCAGCAGATTGTTGCTGGTCAGGTGAACCCAGGCATGGAAATAGCGCGACGCGACGAAAATCCACATCAGCGCCAAGGTCAGATAGTTGACGCCGTTGGTCAGGTGCAGCGTCAGGCACAGCACATAGAACAGCACCGGCAATTCGAACTGGTTGGTGAGATTGGCGGCAACGGTGACGCTGGAGGCCGGCTCGCTCGAACGCACCTTGAACTGGCCGGGTTTCGCCTCGCCTGACCTGACTGCGCCGTATCTGCGGCGGCCCAGCACGCAGTAGACGATGTAGATCAGCAGCACATGCGCCAGAACAGGCCAGAAGATCGTGGTCTGGTTCACGAAGTGTCCCCTACCCGGCTGTGCTTTCCGCGCGGCATCAGGCCTGGCGTTTCTGGCCCGCCAGCCAGAAGGCGGCAATGACGATCACCGGTATGGCGAAAAGCGCGAATTTGGTGACGGTGAGCGCCGAGGCGAAAGACAGCGAGTCCGGGTTGGCCGACAGGAAATCGGACAGAAGCCGCGCCACCGCAAAGTTCTGAACGTAATGTGCAAGCGTGTAGGGAAGCACCAGGACCAACGCGAAAATCGACTGCAGCTGCGCCGGCAGCACGCGGAAAGCCTTCAATCGCCGGCCGGTGGCCAGGATGAGGCTGACCAGCGTGACCGACAGCAGCGCCGGGAACAACAGATCGAAAGTCAGATAATGCCAGACGAGAATGATCTCGCCGCCGCGCCGGCCGAGCGCCGTCAGCCAGGCCATGCCTTCGTCCGGCGTAAACCCTAAAATGCGCATGTCGAGTGACGGCAAGCCGCCGCTCAACTGGCGGAAATAGAAGAATTCCAGAGCCGTCATGGCGATGAAAACCACCACTGACAGGAAACAGAGCGCGCCTGCGTGGCGCGATAGCCGCAGGATCGTTGCCGTCAGGTTCCGCCCGAGCCCGTACTGGTCAGGCTCCGCCGGGATAATTCGGGCTTTCGCGGGTAATCGTGACGTCATGGGCGTGGCTTTCACGAAGTCCGGCATTGGATATGCGCACAAAAGTGGCGCGCTCGCGGAAATCGGCAAGATCACGGCCACCAACATAACCCATAGCGGCTTTCAGCCCGCCTGCAAGCTGGTGCAACACTCCGGACACAGGTCCTTTGTAGGGAACCTGCCCCTCGATGCCTTCAGGGACCAGTTTCAGCGTGTCGCGCACCTCGGCCTGGAAGTAGCGATCGGCGGAGCCGCGCGCCATGGCGCCAACCGAGCCCATGCCCCGATAGGCCTTGAAGGAGCGGCCCTGGTGCAGATAGACCTCGCCAGGGCTTTCGTCGGTTCCAGCCAGCAGCGAGCCGATCATGGCGGCACTGGCGCCGGCGGCCAGCGCCTTGGCAAGATCGCCGGAATATTTGATGCCGCCATCGGCGATCACCGAGACGCCGGATTTGTGCGCCGTCTCGACAGCCGACATGATGGCGGAAAGCTGCGGCACGCCGACGCCGGCAACGATGCGGGTGGTGCAGATGGAACCCGGACCGATGCCGACCTTGACGGCGTCCGCCCCGGCGTCGATCAGCGCCTGCGTGCCCGCGGCGGTGGCGACGTTGCCGGCCAGGATGCGGACCGAGTTGGATAGTTTTTTCGCCCGCGTGACAGCGTCGAGCACGCGCTGCGAGTGGCCATGCGCGGTGTCGATCACCAGAAGGTCGACGCCGGCATCGATGAGGCGTTCGGCGCGCTCGAAACCGTCATCGCCAACGCTGGTGGCGGCGGCGGCACGCAAGCGGCCCTGCGAGTCCTTGCTGGCGTGCGGGTTGAGCTGCGACTTCTCGATGTCCTTGACGGTGATCAATCCGACGCAATTGCCCTGCCTGTCGACGACCACCAGCTTTTCGATGCGGTGCTGATGCAGAAGCCGCTTGGCCTCGTCCTGGTCGACGTTCTCCTTGACTGTGATCAGGTTGTCACGGGTCATCAGCTCATGGACCTTCTGCGCCGGATCGGACGCAAAGCGCACGTCGCGATTGGTCAGGATACCGACCAGCCGTCCGATCTTGTGGCCGCCGCTGCCGCCGTTCTCCACCACCGGAATGCCCGAGATCGAATAGCTGCGCATCAGGCCAAGCGCGTCGGCGAGCGTCGCGTCGGGGCCGATGGTGACGGGATTGACCACCATGCCGGATTCGAATTTCTTGACCTGCCGCACCTGCTCGGCCTGTTCGGCCGGCGAGAAATTACGGTGGATGACGCCAATGCCGCCGGCTTGGGCCATGGCGATGGCGAGCCGCGCCTCGGTGACGGTGTCCATCGCCGCAGAGAGGATCGGCACGTTGAGGTCGATGTCACCGGCGATGCGGGTGCGGACATCGGTCTCGCCGGGCATGACCTCGGAATGGCCGGGCTGCAGCAGCACGTCGTCAAAGGTCAGCGCCAATGCGCCGGTAGACGTTTCGATGATTTTTGCCATGGCCAGTCCCTCGATATAAACGCGGTGGGGGAATACAAAAAAGCGCTGGACCGGAATGGACAGCGCCGACTCGTTTCTTCCCTTTCAGGATTGGCGCTGGCTGGTACCACGTCCGAGCGCCGATGAAAAGCCGATGATTTCACGCTCCCGGAAAGGTGACTTTTCGGCGAAGGATGCGACCTGTGGTTGCCGGTCGCACAAAAGTGACAGCAAATTAATGCGACATGCCGGCGAAGGCATGGTAACCGCCCGCCTCAAGGCCGACATGCAACTGGCAACGCAACATTCAAGTCTGGACGCGTTCCTTGAACCGCACCATTCCGCTTATACTGGCGGTCGCCCTTTTCATGGAAAACATGGATTCGACCGTCATCGCGACATCGCTGCCGGCGATCGCCGTCGACATCCACACCAGCCCGATCGCGCTCAAGCTGGCGCTGACCGCCTATCTGGTATCGCTGGCGATCTTCATTCCGATCAGCGGCTGGATGGCAGACCGTTTCGGCGCCAAGAATATCTTTCGCGCCGCGATCGCGGTCTTCATCGTCGGGTCGATCGCTTGCGCCCTCTCCGGTTCGCTGCCGGCTTTCGTGGTGTCGCGCTTCCTGCAAGGCATCGGCGGCGCCATGATGACGCCGGTCGGGCGGCTGGTGCTGGTGCGCGCGACACCGAAAAGCGAACTCGTCGCGGCGATGTCCTGGCTGACCGTTCCGGCGCTGGTCGGACCGTTGGTGGGCCCGCCGGTCGGCGGCTTCATCACCACCTACTTCACCTGGCATTGGATTTTCCTGATCAATGTGCCGATCGGGCTGATCGGCATCTGGCTGGCGACGCGTTTCCTGCCGGAGACCGAACCCGCGCAGACCCCACCACTTGATTTCATCGGCTTCGTGCTGAGCGGGCTGGCGGCATCCGGCGTGGTGTTCGGCCTGTCGGTGGTCAGCTTGCCCTATCTGCCGCCAATCGTCGGTGTCCTCACCGTGGCGGTCGGCCTCGTATCGGGCGCGCTCTATCTGCTGCATGCGCGCCACGCCAAAAACCCGCTGCTGGCGCTCGAATTGTTCCACAACCAGGTGTTCCGCTCCTCGGTGCTTGGTGGCGGGCTGTTCCGCATCGGCATTGGTGCTGTGCCGTTCCTGCTGCCGCTGATGTTCCAGATCGGCTTTGGGCTGACGCCGTTCCAGTCCGGCATGATCACCTTCGTCTCTGCAATCGGCGCCATCGGCATGAAATTCGTCACCGCGCTGATCTTCCGCGTCGCTGGCTTCCGCCGCGTTCTGGTTGTCGGTTCGCTGGTCGCTGCCGCCTCGATCGCCATCAACGGCCTGTTCACACCCGACACACCCTATCTCTTGATGCTGGCCATGCTGCTCGTCGGCGGCTTCATCCGCTCGATGTTCTTCACTGGCGTCAATGCGCTCGCCTATGCCGAGGTTTCGGCTGAAGACACCAGCAAGGCGACGCCGATTACAGCGGTGTTCCAGCAGTTGTCGGTCGCGCTCGGCGTGGCGCTGGCCGGCGGAATCCTGGAAGTATCGACGAGCCTGAACGACAGGTCATTGACACTGGCGGATTTCCACACCGCGTTCTTCGTCGTCGCGGCGATTTCCGCCGCCGCGTCCCTGTCGTTCATGCGGCTGGCGCCCGATGCCGGCAACGCCATCTCGGGCCATGGCCGGCTGACCGTGCCCAAGACGCTGGAAACGGTGAGCCCGCCCGGCAACTGATGCGGCTGGCTTTACGTCTCGTCGTCCTCTGGCCCTTCGCTATGGCTCCGGGCGCTCGAGTCCTTCGGAACGTCCACTGGACGTTCCGATCCGCCTGGCGGCGGACCGGCCTCTCGCCCTTTAAAATCCTTGGCCAGCAAATAGAGCTCGACCGATTCATCCCGCGACGCCGGCGGCTTGACGTGGTGGACGGAGCGGAAGTTCTTCTTGAGCATGGAGAGCAGCTCGTTTTCGGCGCCGCCCTGGAAAGTCTTGGCGAGGAAATGCCCGCCCGGCTTCAGCACCGACAGCGCAAAATCGGCCGCCACCTCGCACAGATGCATGGTGCGGATATGGTCGGTCCGCTTGTGGCCGGTGGTCGGCGCCGCCATGTCGGACAGCACGATATCCGGATCCCCACCCAGCGCCTCGGCCAGCTTTTGCGGCGCCAGCGGATCGAGGAAATCCATCAACAGCACCGGCGCGCCGGGCACGGCGTCCATTTCGAGATAATCGATGCCGATGACATGCGGCTTGTCGGCCGTCGATTTCGTCCGCGCTGCCGCGACCTGGCACCAGCCGCCGGGGGCGGCGCCGAGGTCGATGACCTTCATACCGGGTTTCAGCAGATGGTGCTTGTCGTCGATCTCGATCAGCTTGTAGGCCGCGCGCGAGCGATAGCCGTCAGCCTTGGAGCGCTGGACATAGGGATCGTTGATGTGGCGCTGCAGCCAGCGGCGCGACGATTCCTTCAGCCCGCTCTTCTTCTTGATCCGCGTCTTCAGCACGCGAATGCTGGCTGATCCTGGTTTTTCCGGTTTCTTGGTCATTGCTTATTTCTTCGGTTCGGGCTCACGCTCTGCCACGGCCATCGTTGCGCCAGACGCCATCATCGGCCATCAGTTCGCTCAAAATACCTTCGCGCAGGCCACGATCGGCGACTCGCAGCCGCTCGGACGGCCACACGGCGCGGATCGCCTCGAGGATAGCACAGCCGGCCAGCACCAGATCGGCGCGATCGGCACCGATGCAAGGATTGGCGCAGCGCTGCTGGAAATCCCAGCCAACCAGTCTTTCGACCATGCGATCGACGCTGTCGCGGTCCATCCACAGCCCATCGACACGGCGGCGATCGTAGCGCTCGAGCTCAAGGTGAACGCCGGCCAGCGTCGTCACGGTTCCGGACGTGCCCAGCAGATGGAAATTCGGGCTGGCCTTGAGATGGCTCAGTCGGTCGCGACCGTCGAAGCTGGCCAGCCGGCCGGCAACGTCGTCGACCATAGCGGCGAAGATCTCGCGCGTCACCGTGCGGCCGCCAAAGCGCTCGGCCAGCGAGACGACGCCGACCGGCAGCGACGTCCACGACACGATATGATTGGCCAGCCTTGGCGAACGGCGGCCAGCGAGGTCGATGAGCGCGATTTCCGACGAACCACCGCCAATATCGAACAGGACGACGCCTTGGGTGTCGCGCTCGACCAGCGAGCCGCAGCCGGACACCGCCAGCCGCGCCTCGGTCTGGCGGTCGATGATCTCAAGCTTCAGGCCGGCCTCGCGTTCGACACGGTCGATGAACTCGACGCCGTTTTCGGCCATGCGGCAGGCCTCGGTGGCGATCAGCCGGGCTTTCCTGATTTTGCGGTTGCGCAATTTGTCGCCGCAGATTTTCAGCGCCTCGACCGCGCGGTCCATCGCCGGCTGGCCGAGCCGGCCATTGGCGGTGAGCCCCTCGCCCAGCCGGACGATGCGAGAAAAAGCGTCGATGACGCGGAACTGGCCATGCCGCGTCGGCACGGCGACCAGCAGCCGGCAATTGTTGGTGCCGAGATCAAGCGCCGCAAACACCGGAAGCTCCTGGACCGGCGGCCGACGGGCGCTCTGTTCCGGCCGTGGCACTACAGCGGCGGGCGAGGCCACCGATTCCGCCGGTCTGTGGGACTCCGCCGCCGGGACACCGGCTTTGCCCGGCGCCGGCGCTCGATTCTCCGCGGGACGCGCTTCGTCGCGCGCAAAAACCTTGCGCCCGCGCCTTCGCTTGCGCCGCTTCTTGGGCTTGCCTTTGTGGGGTGCGACGCCCGCCTGCCCGTCCGCGGAGCGGAGCTCCGTCGGGCGGCGTTGCTGCCAGCTTGCGTTCCCCGGGCCAGCCGACCCCTGGGAAGCGCTGGACACGCCCACCTCCGGCGCGCCGGCGCCGGTGTCGTGGTCTTCCACTGTCGTTCCTTCCGGCGCCGCGCGAACCTATGATGGACGCAGCAGGCGCTTCAGTGTTTTAAGTTGCCGCCAGACTAACAGCGCCGCGCCCGATCACCAAGAGCCGCATGCCGAATTTTGCCGGCAGGCCGCAAACCGCCGTTCCGGCGGCCGCGTAATGAACCCGCACGCCGCAGTTGCCGGCGCAACGCCTGCCGGCGTCTCTTCGGCCGCTCACGCCGGACAAATCTTGCCGGCCGGCGCTGCGACAAGGGTTCGCGGTTGAATAGCCGGCTTCGATGAGGCATTTCTGAAATGAGCGGAAGAATCCGGCAAAGCCGGCCTCCCACCAGCCACGAAAAGGAAGCGGACCCGCAACGCATGGCAGTCAGGCAATGAACTGGAGACGCTATTTCTGGCCGGTTGTCGGCATCGCCGCCGTGATCTTCTCGCTGCTGCTGCTCTGGCACGAACTGCGCGGCGTTTCGCTCGACGACGTCTGGGACGGTATCACGGCCATTCCGACCCGCGGCTGGGTCCTTGCCGCGCTGAGTTCGATCATCGCCTATGCCTCGCTTGCCGGCTACGACCACATCGCGCTCCTGCATATCGGCAAGCGCGTGTCGTGGCTGTTCGTCACGCTGTGCTCCTTCACCACCTATGCGCTGTCGCACAACATTGGCGGTTCGGTGTTTTCGGGCGCCGTCATCCGCTACCGCGCCTACGGTACGAGGGGCCTGACCGGACAGGATGTCGGCGTGCTGGTGGCGGTCTGCTGGATCACCTTCGTGCTGTCGACGATTTTTGCCTCGGGCCTGGTTCTGGTGTTCGAGCCTGAGATACTCGACCGCTTTTCCGGCATCGCCCATCATGGCCTGTCGGAAGCGGCCGGTATCGCGATGCTGCTGCTCGTGGCCGCCTATGTCTTCGGCAGCTGGCTGCATCTGCGCCCGCTGAAGATCGCCAGTTTTCAGCTGCACTATCCGGCGCTGCCGATCGTCGCCCGGCAGTTGCTGATCGGCCCGATCGAACTGCTGGCCGCCGCCGCGATCATCTTCTTTGCCCTGCCCGCAGCCCACAATCCCGGCTACTTTGTCATACTGGGCGTCTTCCTCGTCTCCTTCTCGATCGCGCAGATCTCACATGCGCCGGGCGGGCTCGGCGTGTTCGAGGTGGTGTTTCTCGCCGGCCTGTCGGACATGGATCCGGTCGGCGTGCTGGCGGCGCTGCTGGTGTTCCGGCTGTTCTACCTGATCATCCCGCTGATTCTGGGCCTGGGGGTGGTGCTGTTCTTCGAACGCTCGCAGTTCAGCCGGACGGAGCCCTGAGGCGTGGGATTGGACCGGGAGCCGCGCGCCGGCATCTGAAGTGTGGCGTCTGAATCACCTGACGAAACGTGCCATTGAACCACAGAGCAGGCTTGACTATTTTCCGCTGGCGGCTACAAGGCAGCGCTCACAGCGGCTTAGCCGCTCGGCCCGCACGGTTCATGACTGCGCCTGCTGGGGAATAGGTTAACGGTAGACCCACGGACTCTGACTCCGTTAGTCCTGGTTCGAATCCAGGTTCCCCAGCCAGACATTTCTCAAGTATCTACCTGTGCGGAACTTCCCGACGCCGGCGACGTTCGGTCGTACGGCTTTCTTGACCGGGTTTTCATCTGCAGTGGTGGTTCTGTTATCATGCTGCTGTTCCCACGCAGCCCGTGATTTTAAAGCTCACGTATGTATCATCGGATATGTCACCGACTGCGCCGAGGGCGCCCCATCAGAGACAATATTCCTACAGCAGCCGTTCCCTGTAAAGGCTCAAACGGCGAAAGGTCGCTTGGCCCCAAGGCAACTTCGTCGATTATGCCGGGCGTTGCGGCGTTCTAGCCGCGCTCCATCGCCACTTTGTGCGCAGCATATTCTGGGAACTCGGTCTCGGCCCACGCACTCAGCGGCTTCACCAGAATGAGCGCATCATCGGCATAGCCGTTGCGGCTATAGAACTTGTGTGTGCGCTCCTTGCCGAGAACCACCGAGATGCGGGTGATGTCGCAGCCGACACGCGCTGCTTCCTTCTCGATCCAGGCCATCAGTTTGGCACCGATACCAACACTGCGCATCTGAGCATCGACAACCACATGGTCGGCCTCCGCCCACTTTCCTGCCCATAGCTGTACCCCTATCCAGAAGCCCGACATGCCGACCATCCTTTCACCGATGAAGGCGGCAACGCAGCGATAGTTGCCCTGGGCGATCATTGCGGCCAGCCGCTCACGAAACAGGCCCTCCGGCATGGACCCGGTTTGCTGATAGAGCGGGTAGGTGGCCGCTATCTCTTCGAGGCCCACCAGTTCGCGAATGATGATGTCCATTCAAGGCCCTCCCGTTGCACCCGGCGTCACGCCACCCGTCGACACCGTATCATCGCCGCCGTGGTCTCCGCATCCCACATTATTTCTCCTCCCGGTAATGCAGCAGCTTCGCATGACCAAGCACGGAAGGGACGCTGACGGCATTCCAACTTGCCCCGAACAAACAAAAAGCCCGCGACCGGGAAGTGGCAGCGGGCAGGGTCAAGAGTGCTTGGAACCTGCTTAGGAAAGCAAAAAGCCCACCGAACCGAGCCGGCGGGCCTCCCGTCATGTCGAGATCGGCTCAATCCGACGTAGCAGGACCCGACTCGACGACTTGCGCCGTGATTGAGGAAAGGATTCCTCGCTTCGTCAGGACAGGCTTTTCATAGATTTTTTTCATAGATGCTCCTCGCATTTTCCCACTCGCCGAAGGTGCTTTGGGGGGATCAAGTTGTCAAGCTGATGCTAAAAGCCGCCAAAAGGACAGGAAGTTGGCAAACTCGCCGGGCGAAGACCCCAACGCCCTCGAAGCCCGGCGAGCCTACTACCTAATCGGGTACGCGATCAGGACCGGGGTTCACCCAGCAACAGGTCCGGTTCAAGAGCAATGCCAGCAACCCTGTGCTGAAATGGGACGGGCGGAAATGACCGTGAAGCTTGGCGCCAGCGCGCGCTTTCCTGGCGGCCATCCTGCCGCTCCTCCTGGTGCCCGCTGTGGGCAGCCGCATGCATTGATGGGCCATGCTGCGGGAAAGATCTTCCTGCCTCTCGACCCATCGGCCGATTGCCAGCTTCTGACCGTTGGACAGGTGCCCGCGGGGAATGGCTCGAGTGTCGACCGGCTCGGGATCTGGCTGGTCCAGGTTCGATGGTGAGATCAGGGCGAGATAGGCGCGGTGCACCTCCACCTGCTTATCTGCCGGCAGCTTGTTGAACTGGCGCACCGTCACCCCGCAACCGATGGCCAGGACATGCGGGCCTCCCGGATTCCTAGCCTCTTCGATCTGGCGCCTGGGAGCGGAACATGGTCCTTTAATTAAATTAGCATAGACGCATAAAAAGGCTTATAATTCGGACAGCCGGCACTGCCCCTCCAGCCGGTTAGGCTCGGCGCCAGTCCCCTCGATACCCCCCCCGACGCCGGGCCGCTGCTCCTAAGCCGCTGGTCAGGATGAGCGCGCGAGCGATACGGGCACCATCGGTGTCTATGCGACGGAATCATGGAAGGCGAGATTGCCTGGCCGTTGCGTCCGCCTTAGTGAAGCTTCATGAAAGGCTCCTCCACGAGGCCGCATCATGCTCACTGACAGCCAGTACATTCTCGAACGCACCAGCCAAGGCTGCGTGACGCTCGCCGACGACGAGTTCGTCATCGACAGGCTGGTGAAATATTTCGGCAATGGGAGGATCCGGTGGCACGTCGAACTCCGTGGGCATCGCATCGAGCTGACGACGGGCCAGCTCAAGAAGCAGCCCACCTTCCGCAGGAAGATACTCGAACAGGCTGGTGTGCTGCCGCCCCAGCGTCTCGGGACCGACTACAGGCGATGGGCACTCGACCTGAGAAGGAATGCGGTCGAGCTTCCGTGGCGGGATAGGCCGGTGGACGTCGGCTTCGCCATCGACAGGCTCACCAGCCACGGGGATGGACGCTGGACGGTTGAATACCAGGGCAAGGCCATCAAATTCACGACGACGAAACTCCGCAGGCAGGTGAGTTTCCGCAAACGCATGCTGGCCAAGGCCAAGGTGCTGCCGCCCGAGTTGACCCCGGCCGCCTATCGGAAGTGGATGGATTGGCTCATCCAAAACGCCACTGAGGCTGCTCCGCAGGCCGGCGATGCCTTGATGACGGAGAAAAGCTGGCTTGACGACCTGCCTGAGCTCGCCGGCTGGCAAAATGAAACACCGCCCCGAGAGACTAGCTGAGAGCGGCGATAGTCTCCAATGCAAGCAGCGATGGCACTCGTTGCGTTTGCCATGCCTGCCAGTTTCGGCACACATTGATGGCGAAGGAGTCTGACCAGAGCTGGCTCGCTGGCAATCAGAATTGAAATGAGACGACATGGACCGCTTCGACCTCGGCACCTACCGCCGCCCCATCTCCACTCGCTCGACAGAAACCCAGCGTTGGTTCGATATTGGCCTCAACTGGTGCTACGGCTTCAACCATGAGGAAGGCATCAAGTGTTTTCAGAAGGCGCTCGAAACAGATCCCGAATGTCCGATGATCCACTGGGGCATCGCCTATGCCGCCGGGCCTTTCTACAATCTGACCTGGAAGGAACATGGCGAGGCCGAGGCCGACAGCGCGACCAAGCGCTGCTGCGAGCATGTCCAGCTGGCCCGGGCCAATGCGGCTTCCGCCAACGAGATCGAGAAGCGGCTGATCGAGGCGCTGGCCGCCCGCTTTCAGAAGCCACACCGGGTGAGCCCGGACGAATTCCAACGGTGGGATGACGCCTATGCCGCCGCGATGCGGCTTGTGTACAGGGACTTTCCCGACGACCATGATGTGATGGCACTGCTGGTTGAAGCGCTGATGATGCGCACGGTGCGGCGGCTGTGGAACCTCAAGACCGGCGCGCCGGCGCCGAATTCCGATGTCGTCGAGGCGCTCGACGTCTGCGAGCGGTCGATCCGGCTTGCCGGTGAGGCCAGCGCAGCACAACATCCGGCGATCGTCCACCTGCACATCCATCTGCTGGAAATGTCCACCATGCCGGAGCGCGGCATGCGGTCAGCGGATCTGCTCGGCGAAATGTGTCCTGATGCCGGGCATATGAACCACATGCCGGGGCACATCTATGTGCTGTGCGGCGAGTATGAGAAAGCCAGACGTGCCAGCGAAAAGGCGGTGCGCGCCAACGACCTCTATCTCGCCTATGCCGATGAGCCGACCTACTATCTGCTCGGCTGCTGCCACGATCTGCATCTGATGATGTTCACCTGCATGTTGTCGGGCCAGTACCAGCCTGCACTGTGGGCCGCCGACAGGGTGCGCAGCCTGGTCGCGCGCGACGTGGTCGCCATCCCCGGCCGGCCCAAGCTCACGCAGACGGTGGAAGGCTACCATGCGATGAAATCGCATGTGCAGGTGCGCTTCGGCCGCTGGCGGGAGATCATCGACG
Source organism: Mesorhizobium sp. M0618 (assembly GCF_040320765.1). NCBI lineage: Bacteria > Pseudomonadati > Pseudomonadota > Alphaproteobacteria > Hyphomicrobiales > Phyllobacteriaceae > Mesorhizobium > Mesorhizobium sp. M0618. The sequence continues at coordinate 18,541 of NZ_JAMYQH010000034.1, forward strand.
AACCGGCGACCGCGGAGCCAGGCCTCTATGTGCTGACGGCGGCCATGCAGCACTACGCCAAGGGTGTGGCGCATGCGACGCTTGGGCAATTTGCTGAAGCCGAGCGTGAGCGCGAAGCGTCCCATCGGCATCTGAAAGGCATTGCGCCCGAGCGGCGCTTCCTCAGCAATCCGACGCAAGCCTCACTGGCTGTCGGTGCCGCCCTGCTCGACGGCGAGCTGGCGTACCACCAGGGCCGGCATGAGGAGGCGTATGGCCATTTGCGGCAGGCGGTCGAGCTTGACGACAATTTGTCATACACCGAGCCGTGGGCCTGGATGCACCCGCCGCGCCATGCGCTGGCGGCGCTGCTTCTCGACCAGGGCCACGCCCAGGAAGCAGAGCAGGTCTATCGCGACGATCTGGGTCTGAGCGGCACGGTGCAGCGCTGCGCCCAGCATCCGAACAATGTCTGGGCATTGCACGGGCTGGTGGAATGCCTGAAACGGCGCGGCGAGACTGATGAATTGCCGACATTGCAGACAAGCCTTGCCGCGGCGCTGGCCAAGGCGGATGTGCCGATCACCTCGTCCTGCCTGTGCAGGACGAGCGCGCAGCAAGGCTGCTGTCACTGGCGCGAAGTCAGCCTGTCGCCACTGTTGCGGCCGATCGGCTAGCCAAACAGACTGTCGGCGCCGTTGGCGGTGGAAATCCCCGCCGCCCGGTCGTCACCTGCCGATCAGCCAAGGCTCCATGCCGCGTCGTTCCACGCCTTCCTCGATCAGCACGGAGCAGTCGATCTCATCGTGAAGTTGGGCATTTGGGTCGGACGAAAGCCAGGAAGCATAGGACCGAAGCTGCTTGAGCCTGGCTGTTTTCTCAAGCCGTGCCTGGCGCTCATCCTCGGCAGGTTGAGCCGATCTTTTGTTCTTCTGGGCAGGAAATTGCATCCTGGCTCTCCTCGGTCACCGAGCCTATGGAGACAGACGCCCAATGGGACCCTCGCCCATTGTCGCTCCGGTCTCCGCGCTTCGGCTTGAAGCCAACACATGCGCTGACGAGAGTCGCCATCCATCTGGATGACGGCGGAGCCTTATCAACAGTGCACCCGCGCCACCGCCGGGTGCTCCCGGTCCGGCTTCGCTGCGGCGCATCGGCACTCGGCGGCCGGATGCAGCTGCAGGGGAATGGAACCAGATCGGCCGTGCGACGTCATAGAAGCAGGTACTCATACAGGAGTGTGACGTCCATGATCAGGCTCGTTCTTGCCGCTGCCGCCATGCTCGTCATGGCGTGCGATGCAACGGTGGCGGCAAAACTGGACGCGGCCACTGTCAACAACGCCCAATTTGACGGCAGCGAAGCGAAAGGCGTCAGTGCGACCGTGCTGAAGGCGCAAATCCTCCTGGATCGTGCACGCTTCTCGCCAGGCCTGATCGATGGCCGCCAGGCAGAGAACTTCACCCGGGCAGTCAGTGCGTTCCAAGCGGCCAACGGATTGCCTGCCGACGGCAAGCTTACCCGCGAGACATGGGACAAGCTAATCGCGACCTCCTCGCGCCCGGCGCTTGAGACCTACGAGTTGACGCGCAAGGATGTGCATGGCCCCTTCACCAAGCGAATTCCGGCGCGCATGGAGAGGATGGCCCGCCTGCCCAGGCTGGCCTACCACAATGCCTTGGAAAAGATGGCGGAGCGCTTCCACATCAGCGAGCAACTGCTTGAACGGCTCAACCCCGGCATCGGCTTCAGGAGGGCGGGGCAAAAACTGCTGGTGCCAGCTGTCACCCGAGGTGATCCGCCGCAAGACATCGCGAACGTCGAGGTCGACAAGAGCGCTCGCCAGGTTCGGGTGCTTGACCCTTCCGGGAAAGTGCTTGCGACGTACCCCGCCTCGATCGGGAGCCAGGAGAAGCCCGCGCCGAGTGGCCAGGCGGAGGTCAAACGCGTGGTGCGCCACCCAACCTATCACTACGATCCCGAGTTTGCCTTTAAGGGGGTGAAGACGAAGCGCCCCTTCACGATCGCTGCCGGGCCAAACAATCCGGTGGGATCGGTCTGGATCGATTTGTCCATCGATAGTTATGGCATTCACGGGACTCCGGACCCAGGCAAGATCGGAAAGACCTTCTCGCATGGTTGCATCAGGCTGACCAACTGGGATGCCGAAGACCTCGCCTCCGAAGTGCAAAGAGGCACAAAGGTCGTCTTCAAAGAGGAAGCTGCAGGATCGGTCGGACAAGGATCGCAGTAGGCAGGCGCTACGGGCTAACTCTCGACCGTGTGACTGGCGTCACCGAGGGCGTGGGGCGGCGGCCCTTACCCCAGCCACTTCTCGTAGTCGGACACCAGCAGATGGACCGGGGCAACGTCTTCGTCGATGTTGGAAAAACGCCCGATCGGTTCGCGAAACACATTGTCGGTGAGATCGTCATTGACGGTCGAGACCTCGCCGATCAGCACGTCCTTGCCCTCGGCCCAGAAGGCATGCCAGACGCCGGGCAGCAGCGTGACGCTCTGGCCCGGGTCGAGCTTCAGGAGCCCGCCCGCAGGCAGCCTGTGGATGGTTCCGTCGACCGGCACCGAAACCTCGGCCTTGGGATCGATGCCGCCGTCGCGGTCATGCATGAACAGTTCCAGCACCAGCTTGCCGCCACCACGGTTGATGATGTCCTCGGCCTTGATGTTGTGGCGGTGCATCGGCGACAGCTGGTCCTTGCGCGAGATCATGATCTTCTCGGCATAGAGCATGCCCATGCCCTTCTTCATGTCCTCGTAGCGGCCGTTGCGAACGGTGAACAGGAACAGGCCGAGTTCCCTGAATTTCTCTTGCCCGTAATCGGTGATGTCCCAGCCAAGCCGCGAGGTGAATACGGCCGACGAGTCGACCTGACGCGCCTTCGCCTCCTGCGGCGACCAATAGGCGAAGGGCGGCATGATGTAGCCGAACGAGCGGATGAAAGCGTCGGCTTCGCGGATAATGTCGTTGATGGCGGAGCGCTTCATGATCATGATCCCTTCGTATCGATTTGTCTGGCAAATCGCATAGCCGAACGTCGATGCGGTGTCGATCCATCTCGCCGCCCTGCCGGGCGTTGCGCTTAGGCGCATGGACCACAGATCCGCTTCGCTGGCCGCGTGACATCACGGATTTTCAGGGCCATAAAACCCGCGGATTCCTCATGGGGTGAAAGATGATGCCGACCGTTCACGATCTCGATACGCCATCCATCCTGATCGACACCGCGCGCGCGGAAGCCAACATTGCCCGCGCCCAGGCGCATGCCGACAAGAACGGGCTGAAGCTCAGGCCGCATATCAAGACGCACAAATTGCCCTACTGGGCGAAGAAGCAGGTGGCGGCCGGCGCCGTCGGCATCACCTGCCAGAAGATTGGCGAGGCCGAGGTGATGGCGGATGCCGGGCTGACCGATATTTTTCTTCCCTACAACATCCTTGGGCGCGCCAAGCTGGAACGGCTTCTGGGGCTGCATGGGCGCGTCACCCTGTCGGTGACAGCGGACAGCATGGAGACGCTCGAAGGGCTGGCAACCACCTTCACCGATGCCGGTCATCGTCTGCCGGTGCTGGTCGAATGCGACACCGGCATGGGCCGCTGCGGCGTGCAGTCGGCTGATGAAGCGGTCGCGCTGGCAAGACAGATCGACAGAGCCGGTGGCCTCGCCTTCGGCGGACTGATGACCTATCCGGCCGCCGGGCGGGCAGCGGAGGCCGAAGCCTGGCTCACCGAGGCCAAGCAGGCACTTGCCGCGTCGGGGCTCGCCTGCGAACGCATCTCCAGCGGCGGCACGCCGGATATGTGGCGCTCCAGCGATACATCTGTTGTCACGGAGTATCGTCCAGGCACCTACATCTATCTCGACCGCTATCAAGTCGCCAAAGGCGTCGGCGGCCTCGACGACTGCGCGCTGACGGTGCTGTCGACGGTGGTCAGCCATCCCACAGCGACGCGCGCTATCCTCGATGCCGGGAGCAAGGCGCTGTCCAGCGATACGCTGGGTCTCGCCGATTTTGGCGAGTTGCTCGGCGTGTCGGGAGCGCGGGTGACGGGCCTGAGCGAGGAGCACGGCACCGTCACGCTTTCGGGCGACGGCAAGCTGCGCATCGGCGAGCGCGTGCGTGTGGTGCCCGACCATTGCTGCGTCGTCACAAACCTGTTCAACGAGGTCAATCTGGTCGACGGCGACACGGTGCTGGAAACGTTGCCCGTGGCGGCGCGGGGAAGGATGGGGTGAGGGTCATCGTCAAGGCCAGCGAAACGCCGCAGTATCTTCAGCACGCCGGCGGGACAGCGCCCCCTCTGGCCTGCCGGCCATCTCCCCCTCAAGTGGGGAGATCAGCAGCTTCAGCGCCCCACTCACTGCTCAGAGATAGACGTTGGCGAAAGCGAAAATTACAGTCGACGCGCGTCAGTTGGCGGACCGCTCGGCCTGCCGTGCCGCAACCCTGCGCATGGCAATCACCCGGCGGCGGCGGATTTCGGTGCGCATCGCCATCAGGTGCAGCGCGAAGAACAGCACGGTGAAGCCGAGCGCCATCACCAGTAGCGGCCATAGCAGGCTGGGATCGATGGTCGAACCGCCCATGCGGAACACCGAAGCCGGCTGATGCAGCGTGTTCCACCAGTCGACCGAGAACTTGATGATCGGGATGTTGATGAAGCCGACCAGCGTGATGATGGCGGCGGCCCAGGCGGCGCGGCTGGCATCGTCGAGCGCGCGGGTCAGCGCGATGATGCCGAGATACATCAGGAACAGCACGAAGACCGAGGTCAGCCGGGCATCCCAGACCCACCAGGTGCCCCACATCGGCTTGCCCCAGATCGAACCGGTGATCAGCGCCAGCGCGGTGAAGACGGCGCCGATGGGGGCTGCGGATTTCAGCGCGACATCTGCCAGCGGGTGCCGCCAGACAAGCGTGCCCAGCGCCGAGACCGCCATCAGCGTGTAGCACATCATGGCCAGCCAGGCGAAAGGCACGTGGATGTACATGATGCGGACGGTTATGCCCTGCTGGAAATCCTCAGGCGCGGCGAAGCTCATATAGAGCCCGACGGCGAGGATGAGTGTGGCGATCGTGGCCAGCCATGGCACGACCTTGTCCGCCAGCCCGACGAAGCGCGTCGGGTTGGCGAGATCCATCCAGCCGGTCAGGCGTGAAGTCGTGTCGCTCATGCGGTTCTACATAAACCGCCACGGCGTTCGGGGCAATCGAGCGGTGGTGTCGCAGACGCAATTGGGGCGGCCGTGCCTGTACTCTCACCTGGACCTATGGTCCGACCTCCCACAAGGGGAGGTCGGAGAAAGAAGCTCAGGCGGCTGCTTCCTGCTGTTGCAGCACGGTGCGGCTGAGGCGGCGAACCTCCTCGTCGTTGAGCAGGCCGCCGGCGCGCAGCAGGCTGGCAAAGCGGCCATTGCGCAGCGACAGCTCGGTGAAGCCGCCCATCTCGACCACCCTGCCCTTGTCCATGAACACGACCAGATCGGCGTCGCGAACGGTGGTCAGGCGGTGGGCGATGATGAAGGTCGTGCGGTCGCGGCGCAACTCGTCGATCGCTTCCTTGACGCGGTCCTCGGTCTCGACGTCGAGCGCGCTGGTCGCCTCGTCGAGCACCAGGATCGGTGCGTCCTTCAGCACGGCGCGGGCAATGGCGATGCGCTGACGCTCGCCGCCCGACAGCTGGCCGCCACGTTCGCCAACCACCGTGTCGTAGCCATTGCTCTTGGACAGGATGAAGTCCTGTGCGGCAGCCGCATTGGCGGCGGCATGGATCTCGTCATTGCTTGCATCGGCGCGGCCAACACGGATGTTGTCCTCGATCGAGCGGTTGAGCAGGCCGGCATCCTGGAATACGGTGGCGATCGAATGGCGCACCGACTTGCGGGTCACCGTGCGGGTGTCGATGCCGTCGATCAGGATACGGCCATGGGACGGCGAGAAGACACGCTGCAGCAGGTTGATGAGCGTGGTCTTGCCGGCGCCCGTCGGGCCTACGATGGCGACGGTCTGGCCCGCCTGCACCTCGAAGGACACGTCGTCGATGCCTTGGCCGGAATTGGCGAACTCAAAGCCGACATTCTCGAAGCGGACATGGCCGGTGACGTTGGCAAGATCGCGCAAGCCGTCCGGCTCGGCGGCATCAGCCGCGGAGTCCTCGAGGTGGTAGAAATCCTCAAGTTTGGCACGGGCCTCCGAAATCTGGTTCGCGAAAGCCGACATCTGGTCGAGGCGAGCGATCAGCATCGTGGCAAAACCGGTGAAGGCAATGACGTCGCCGACACCCAACTGACCATGAGTGACGAGATAGGAGCCGATCGACAACACGATCAGCATCGAGATTGCCGATGACAGACGGTGCAAGGCATTGGCCAGCGCCCACCAGTCGAGCACGGGGTTCTGCGCGTCGAGCAGGTTCTTGACGTAGCGGCGCAGCGTATCGGCCTCGTGGCCGAGGCGATTGTAGCTCTGCAGCACCGCAACGTTGCTGACCGAGTCGGTCACATGCGCGAACACCTTGTGGTAGTGACGCTCGACCGCAGCCTGGCCCGCCTTGGTGCGGCGCATGACCATCCGGCCGATGCCGACATAAAGCAGCCCGAGGCCAAGCAGCACCAGCGACATGCGCAGGTCCATGCTGATCGCGGTCGGAACCAGCAGCACGAGGGCGACAGCCGTGGACAGATGCTGGCGCATGAATTCGAGCCAAAGGCTGAACAGGGTTTCGACGGCGCGCAGCATCGTGTGCAGCGCATTGGAGGTGCCGTGCTGATGGTGCCAGGCGAGCGGCATGGTGATCACACGCTCGAAGGACTGGCACAGCACTTCGCTGCGCCGAGCATGGGCGAAGCGGTCAGCGCCGCGCGCCACCATGACGAAAGCAACGATGTTGAAGGCGCCGAGACCGGCCCACATGACCAGCGTGGTGAAGACAGAGCCACGCTCGGAGATGGCGCCGATGACGCGACCGAACATAATCGGCTCGAGAAGCGCTACGATGGCGAGAGCCACGTTGGCCGAACAGATCAACGCAACGCGTTTCCTGTCCGCGGCCAGATAACCGAGAGCTCGCCAGTAGATTTGCAGAAGGGTCACCCCAGTTACTCCGCCACGCTGTTTATTGTGCACTGCATCATTTTATTCGTACCGGTTGATACGTCGCAAAACAATGGCCGTGTACCCCTTCAGTTCCCTTAGAGCGAACAAAAGATGGCGACGTTCCGAAATCTGCCGTGATCACCTAACGGTTTGAGAAGACAGGTAAAATGTCAGGCATGCGGCGAAATCATGGCAGTTGGCACGTGCTGCCACAATTTTAATCAGCAACAATGTCGGGCGGATGACTAAGGCCGAAATCGCCTTTTGCGAAGTATAGAGCGAAACAAAGCTGCAGGGCGCCCTTCCAGGTGAAGGGAGGCCAAACTCTCACTGCTCGTGGCGCCCCTGTCGGACGCCTCAAGCCTTTGATTTCATGCACTCCTCGGTGGCATGTCCTTCAATCGGCAGGCGGCAACGCCAGGCGGGACGGCCTCTCATCCCGCCGTGGCGGCAAAAGTCGCGCCCCGGATCCCAGGCCCGAGCGCATAGTTTTTGAGCAACATTGCATTAAGCCGGGATCCGGATGACCACCTCGGCAACTTCGCCGTCCTTCAGTTCGACTGCCGAAACCTTGGTCTTTGTCCCATTCACCTCCAGCGACACGGCCTTGGCCTTATTGTCGCGGATGACGCGAACCCTGAGTTCCGCTCCCAGCATTTTGAGATTTGCCGAGTACCCATTCCAGTGGCTCGGCAGCTTCGGCTTGAACTGGACACGTTTGCCGCGCCGTTCGATGCCCAGAATGCCCTCGACCGCAGCCCTGTAGAGCCAGCCGGCAGAGCCGGTGTACCAGGTCCAGCCCCCACGGCCGCCCTTGCCGTTGCCGGCATTGTCGTCGCCGGCATAGATATCGGCCGCCACGACATAGGGCTCGACACGATAGTGCTCGGCCGTGGCCTCGTCGGTCGCATGGTTGACGGGGTTCAGCATCGAGAAACAGCGATAGGCCTCGTCGACCTGTCCCATCTCGGCAAGCGCGATGACGAACCATGTGGCGGCATGGGTGTACTGGCCGCCATTCTCGCGCACACCGGGCGGATAGCTCTTGATGTAACCCGGGTCCTTCTCCGTCTTCGAGAAGGGCGGCGTGAACAGCTTGACGATCTTCAGCTTGTCGTCGACGAGCAGCTTCGTTGCTTGCTCCATCGCGGTCGTCGACCGTGCCGGATCGCCCTCTCCCGAAAGCACGCTCCAGGACTGGGCGATCGAGTCGATCTTGCACTCCTGCGAGTCGCGAGACCCCAAAGGGGTGCCGTCGTCGAAACTGCCGCGCCGGTACCATTCGCCGTCCCATGCGGTGCTCTCAAGCGCCCGCTTCAGAACATCGGCATGCTTTGCCCAGGCCTGTGCTCGCTTGGCGTCGCCCTCGGCCTTGGCGACGGGGGCGAAGTCGCCCAGCGTCTTCAGCAGGAACCAGCCGAGCCAGACGCTCTCGCCCTTGCCCTGCTCGCCAACGCGGTTCATGCCGTCGTTCCAGTCGCCGCCGAGGATCAGCGGCAGGCCCGCGGGGCTGCTGCGCTTGATGGCGAGATCGAGCGCACGCGCGCAATGGTCGTAGAGCGACGCTGTCTTCTTCGAGATTTCCGGGGTGAAGAAGGCATCGTGCTCGCCCTCGCCCAGCGGCTGTCCATCGATGAAGGCCAATTGCTCCTTCAGGATGGTGGCATCGCCGGTGACCAGCAAATAGCGCGCCGTGGCGTGGGCAAGCCAGACCACGTCGTCGGAGATCAACGTACGCACGCCAGCACCCGTGCGCGGCAGCCACCAGTGCTGCACGTCGCCTTCGGGGAACTGCCGCCGCGCCGCGTTGAGGATTTGGTCGCGCGCCAGTTGCGGGTCATGCGCCAGCAGCGCCAGCGTATCCTGCAACTGGTCGCGGAAGCCGAAGGCACCGCTGGCCTGATAGAAGGCGGAGCGGGCACGGATGCGGCAGGCCAGGCTCTGATAGGGCAGCCAGTGATTGACCATGGCGTCGAGCGCCTTGTCAGGCGTCTCGACCTGGATGGTGTCGAGAAAGCCGCGCCATTCGCGCTCATTGTCGGCCAGCCGCTGGTCGAAATCCTTGACCCGGTGCTCTTGCACCAGCGCGCTAGCCTCCTCGGCGGACTCGGCGTCGCCGAGCAGCCAGAGCAGCGTCACGTCGCCGCCAGCCGGAATCTCGACATCGCGGGCAATCGCCGCGCACGGATCGTCACCAGCCTCGACACGGCCAGACAGCGCCGCACCACTCAGCACCGCCTGGGGTAGCTCGCTGGAACCATGCCGGCCCAGGAACTCCGATCGGTCTGTTGTCACCGAATGGACGCCACCGTCGGCCGCGAGGAAAGCAACGCGCTCGCCGAAATCCAGCCCGTAGGGGTTTTGTGCCAGCAGCGCGCCGCTGGCGGCATCCCGCGACGGGACGATGGTTGCCGCCGTGCGCGACCGGTGCCCGCCGAGCACCCATTCGGCATAGGCATAGACACGCAGCCGCGCCGGCACCGAGCCGGAATTCTGGATGCGCAGCCGTGAGATCTTCAGCGGATCGACCGGATCGACGACATGGGTGAGATCCATCGACAATGGTCCGCGCTTCGAGCGGAAGGTCGAGAAACCCTGGCCATGCCAGGCCTCGTAGGTCATCGAGGGATCGCGCACCATGGCGGCGAGCGGCGAGAATGCCTTGCCGCTCGCCTGATCGTAGATATAGAAGCCCTCGCCCGGCCGGTTCGAGACCGGATCATTCGACCACGGCGTCAACTGGTAGTCGCGGCTGTTTCGGCTCCAGGTGAAGGCGGCGCCCTCGGCCGAGGTATGGAAGCCGAACGAGGCGTTGGAGACGACGTTGATCCACGGCTGCGGCGTCGTGCGCCGGCCGGCCAGGCGCACGACATAGTGCCGCCCGTCGCCGTCGAAACCGCCAAAGCCGTTCCACTGGCTGAGCCCGCTGCCATCGGCGCTGACATTTGCCACCGCCTGCGAGGCAGGAGCATGCGTCGTGGGTGTCGGCGACGGCAATTCACGCGGAATCGGCAATGCTGCCAGAGCGTCCCGCGCCTGCAGAGCCGCCGCCTCGGCGCGCTCGATCTGGTCGAAGATGGTGCCATTGCGCGTGTGCAGGACCACCCGGGCGACAGCGAGCAGCGTCTTGTAGGTGGTCTCGTCCATGAGGTCGCGGCGCACCGCGAAAATGTGCTGGCGCGGTCCGAGCTCCTTGCCGCGCAGGCGGCTGTTTTCGCACAGCGTCTCGACCGCCCGTTGCAGGTCCTGGACATAGGAGGACGCCTGCTCGTTGACGACGACGAAGTCGATCATCATGCCGCGGGTGCGCATATATTCCTGGAAACGCAGCGCCTGGGCAACGATTTCGAGATCGGCGACATCGCCGATCCTGACCAGGAAGATCGGGAAATCGCCGGAAATGCTTGTCGGCCACAGGCTCGACTGCTTGCCCAGCCCCGTGGCGATGGATTCAGCGGGAAGACGCAGGAACGGATCCGGATAGATCAGGTAGCGCGCCAGCTTCTGCACATTGGCGGCATCGGTCAGGCTGAGGCCCATATGGCGGGTCTGCACCTGGCTGCGCGTCCAGGCAAGCATGGCCTGGCGGGCAAAGCTCTCCGGATGGTCGAGGCGAGCGATCGCTTCGTCCAGTTCGGCACGGCCGGCGCCGACGACCGTCCAGAAGGTCAGCGATATCTTCTTGTTGGCCGGCACGCGCACCTGGCGGCGCAGCGAGGCGACGGGATCAAGCGTAAAGCCTGAATGGCCGCCCAGCCTGGCGCCCGGGTCGAAAGCGGCTGCGTCGACGATGGTCCGGCCACGGCCGATGAAGGCGCGCCTGTCGGTCTCGGCCTCGGCATCGCGCGCCGATCCGGACGGATCGGTGACGAAATGCACCATTGCGATATCGGGCTCGCTGGTCTCGCGCTTGCGCCGCGTGGCGAAGATCGCCGCGTTGTTCGCAGAGATTTCGGTTTCCACGAACATCTTCGAGAAGGCCGGATGCGCGTTGTCGGACGCCTCCAGGCCGAGCACCAGTTCGGCAAAGGAGGTCACTTCAATGTGACGGTCGGACGGACCGTCATTGTAGAGCGTGACCCGACGGCCCTCGCCATTGCCTTCCGAGATGACGATGCATTCGACCTCGGAGCGCAACGTGCCCACCGATTTGACGAAGCTCGCCTTGTCGTCGGAGAACAAGGTCTGCGCCTTTTCCTCGGCGGCGCGCTTCGGTTCGGCTGTAGCCGACCACCAGTCACCTGAGCCTGCGTCACGCAGGAAGATGTAGGAGCCGAGCCGGTCCTCGGTCGGATCCGGTTGCCAGCGTGTGACGGAGAGATCGCCCCAGCGGCTGTAGCCCGAGCCGGTCGCGGTGACCATCACCGAATAGCGGCCGTTCGACATGACGTTGGTCGACCGCAGCGACTGCAGCGGATTGAGCACGATGCGGGTGTCGGGGCTGTCGACTTCGGTCTCGTCCTTGGAGCGTTCGTCGGCCTCGGTCCTGACGGTCGCGGTCGGGATGTCGCGCGGCGCCCTCTCCTGCAGCAAGAGTTCGGCCGATTCGATGACCGGGTCGCTGTGGAAGCGGTCGCGCATGCGGCCTTCGAAGATGGCGTCGGCAACCGCCGCGATCGACATGCCCGAATGGTGGGCCATGTAGTTCTGGACGACGACATGATCCGTGCCTTCCGGCACGCGCTGCGGCGTGAAATCGACGGCATCGTAGTAACCGTGGCGGCCGAGCGCCCCGATCTCCCGCAATCGGGCGAGATTCAGCACGGCTTCACGCGGATTGAACTGGGCCGCCAGTATGGTGGCGTAAGGCGCGATCACCGTGTTCTGGCCAAGGCCGCGCTTCAGCCCGAGACCTGGAACGCCGAAATTGGTGTATTGGTAGGTCAGTTCGCGGTCGCGCGCATTGTAGGCGGCCTCCGAAATGCCCCACGGCACGTTCTTCTGGCGGCCGTACTGGATCTGGCGCTTGATGATCAGCTTGCTGGTCTGGTTGAGGATCGAGCCCTGCGGCTCCTTCATCACCAGCGGCGGCATCAGGTATTCGAACATCGAGCCGGACCAGGACATCAGGGCGCCCTGGAAACCGATTTCGACGATCGGCCGGCCAAGCCGGAACCAGTGCTCGGTCGGCAGGTCGCCCTTGGCGATGGCGAACAGGCTGGTCAGCCGCGCTTCGGAAGCCAGAAGGTCGTAGCAGCTTTCGTCGAGCTGGTGCTCCTCGACCCGGTAACCGATCGACAACAGCTTGCGCTCCGGCCGCATCAGGAAGGAGAAATCCATCTCGAAGGCGTAGCGGCGCGTGCGCTCGCGCAAGGTGAGCAGCTTGGCACGCAGCGCCTCGACGGCATTGTCGTCGCTGTGCGCGTCATGGACGTGCGCTTCGCAGGTGGCTTCCAGCCTTGCCGCCCAGTCGACGATGACGTCGCTCTGGGGCGACACGGCCTCGGTATGGATGGCGGTGGCCAATTTGCGGATCTCGCCGGCCAGCACAGCCAGGTTGATGGTGCGGATCGACGCCATTTCGGGCTGCGCCTTGATGGTGTCGACAGCGCGCCGCATGCCGTCGAGACGGTCCGCGAGACGCTGGCGCAGCGGGCGCAACTGACGGCGGTCGTCGGGCAAATCATCGAGGCTTTCGCTGAGGATGGTGACCGTGTCGAGAATGCCTTCGAAATCGCCCTGGAGATGGACGGAGGGCGCTTCGGCCCATTCGGCGCAGGCCGCCGCCACCGCCACCAGATGGCCAGCGAGATTGCCGCTGTCGACAGCCGAGATGTAAAGCGGATAGAGCGGCTTCAGTGTCGTCGTGTCGTACCAGTTGAAGAGGTGACCGCGCTCACGCGGCATGCCCTCGATCGTCGCCATGGTGGCGTCGATGCGGGTGATGGCGTCGGACAGGCTGATCCAGCCGAAGTCGCGGGCGGAGACGACGGACAGCAGGTAGACGCCGATATTGGTCGGCGAGGTGCGTGGCGCCACCACCGGCGCCGGGCTTTCCTGGAAATTATCGGGCGGCAGATGGTGGTGTTCTGCCGTCACGAAGCTTTCGAAATAGTGCCACGTGCGCCGCGCCACCGTGCGCAACGTGTGGATGTCGGCCTGCGATATGCGCAGCCGATCCTCGGTTTCAGCCGAACGGCTGATCCAGCTGGCGATGGCCGGCGAGCCAATCCAGAACAGGGCGAAGAAGAAGGCGACGAAGGCGCCGGTCGAATCGGCCAGCACCGGAATGGCAAGGCCGACGAAGCCGATGATCACGGCGCCATACATCATGCCGTAATACGACCCGACATCGTTGTCGCCCGCCTTATGCGCCTGCGAGGCGGTGCGCCATTCCAAAAGGTTCTGGCGGCTGACGAACAGCCGGTAGAGGGTACGCACGATGGCATCGCCCATCATCCAGGCGTTGTGCGCCATCAGCACGATTTTCAGCGCCACCATAGCGGTGCCGAAAGCGACGTCGCGCGCCAGGGCCGAGAAATGGCCGCGCGGCGTCTGGTCGCCGCTCTTGGGCAGGATGGCGTTGACGATGTCGAATGTCGGCGCCATGAACAGGCTGAGGATCAGCAGGGCCTGCCATTGCGCGGCCTGCGTGAAGGGCAGCAGCGTCCAGCCGGCGATCGCCGCCATCACCCAGAAGATCGGCGTCAGCGAGCGGCGCAGATTGTCGATCATCTTCCAGCGCGACAGCGCCGGCACGCCGGAGCGCGGATCGAGCATGAAGCCGAGCAGCTGCCAGTCGCCGCGCGCCCAGCGATGGTGGCGCGAGGCGTCGACCGAATATCGGGTCGGATAGTCCTCGACCAGTTCGACGTCGGTGACCAGCGCCGCGCGCGCGAGCGCGCCTTCCAGCAGATCGTGGCTGAGGATGGTGTTTTCCTCGATGCGGCCCTGCAGCGCGGCCTCGAAGGCGTCGACATGATAGAGGCCCTTGCCGGTGAAGGACCCGTCGCCGAAGACGTCCTGATAGAGATCGGACACGGCAAAGACATAAGGGTCGAGGCCGCGATTTGCCGAAAACACCCGCTGGAAGAACGACGCATCGTCGCCTGATGTCAGCGACGCGGTGATGCGCGGCTGCAGGATCGCATAGCCGGCCGTGACGACGCGCTTGCTGGCATCGAAATGCGGCCGGTTGAGCGGGTGGCAGAGCTTGCCCACGAGGGTGGCGACCGCGTCACGGGTGGTGCGCGTGTCGGCATCGAGCGTCATCACATGGACGACGTTCTCCGGCAGCGGCACGTCGAGCGGCAGGAACGTGGTGTCGCTGTCGCCGCGCAGCAGAAGATCGAGCTCGTGCAGCTTGCCGCGCTTGCGCTCCCAGCCCATCCAGGCCCCTTGCGCCGCGTTGAAAAGCCGGCGCCGGTGCAGGATGTAGAAACGGGGCGCGCCTTCGGAGGGATAGCGGGCGTTGAGACGAGCGATTTCGGTACGGGCGAATTCGAGGATTTCGGTGTCCGCCGCATCAATCTCGGTCTTCGAGTCTGGCCAGTCCGACAGCAGCGCGAAATGGATTTCATCGGCCGTGTTGGCGAGATGATGCACCTCGATGTTGCGGATGTTTTCCTCGACATCGTCGCGCGAGCCGATCAGCGACGGCACCACCACCAACGTGCGCGCCTCGGGCGGCACGCCGTGCCGGTAATCGTAGCCGACGAGGCGCGTCGGTTTCAGGAACAGCGATACGACCGTGTTGAAGAAGGCGAGCGCGCCCTCGCTGGCCGGCACGGCAAAAAGCGCCAGCATGAGGACGATCGAGGGCACCGACAGGCCAAGATTGGCAAGCGCGTTGCCGGACAGAACGAGAAGCAGCGCCGTCAGCGCAAACACGGGCACGACGATGCCGAGCCAGCCGGTCTTGCGGAAGGCACGCTTGACTGTCTGGCTGATGGTGGGCCGATAGCCGATCGCCTTCTCCAGCTCCAGCCGGCGTGGGCCGACGAGAAAGAAGCCGACATCGGTGTGGGCGGACCCGGTTAAAACGGCGTCGCCGTCACCATCGCTGGCGGCGTGGCCGGCCAACTCGATGGCCATCTCGGCAACGCGATATTCCGAAAGGTTCGAGCGGCGCGCCAATTCCTCGATCGCGGTCCGGTACTGATCGCGCGAGAAGAAGTCGAGCGCGGCGAAATCGGTGCGCTCGCGCAGCACGGTGTCGATGCGGCTGACGCCTTCGAACCACACCGTCCAGTCGACGTCGTTGATGAGGCGCAGGCCGCGGATGATGTTGCCCGTCGTCACATTGCCGCTGGACAGCGTGTGATGTTCGGAAATGATGATTTCCTCGGCATCGGAGCCGGTCTTTTCGAGCTCGCCTTCCAGCCATTCCAGAGCCTTGCCGGCATTCTGCGATCCATCGCGCAAGCGATAGAGCAGCTGGGTGGCGAAGGTGGTGTCCTGCGCGTGGGCGCTGAAGTTGGACAGGATCGACTGCCGATCGGCGCTGTCGTCGGTGGCCAGGACCTTGTCGGCCACATCGTTGGCGATCTGGCGCATCTGGCGGGTGCGATTGACCCTGACGGCCAGCCGGCGGAGATTTTCGATCAGGACGAAGCGCAACAGCGAAGGCAGCGCCCAGAGTTCGCCGATCTTCAGCGGCTCGACCGACTGGAAACCCTGGACGATGGACTTGAACATCGTCGCCGAAACGGAACTGTCCGAATGCGCCACATAGGTCCAGGCCAGCGCCAGCGCGCGCGGCACAGTGCCGTTGTCAGGCAGTTTCAGCGTCGGCAACTGACGATAGAACCGGCGCGGCAGGTCGCGCTTGACCTGGAAAATGGTCTCTTCGACCAGGTAATTGTTGTCGAGCAGCCATTGTGCCGCCGGCGTGATCGTCTCGCCCCTCGCCTGCGCAGCATTGGTCGACCGGTAAACTTCCAAAATCTTCTTGGCGCTGTCCCGGATACGGGCCTGAAAATCAAAGGGCGTCAGGCCGAACAGGTCCGTGAGGTCGCCTTTTGCCAGGCTTTCGCCAAGCAGCCGAAGGCGCTCTTCGGGCAGGTAATTGGAACGGATCGGCTCTTCGGTAATGGCCGGGAAGCTTGCGCTTGTCTTCTCGATTTGGGCAGGATTCGTCTGAATATTCATTGAAAATTCCGTAAGCGGGCACTGAGCGGCGTCACCGCCACGGCAATGGCCCTAAAACCGGTTCAAATGCAATTGGTTGCATAAACCCCACTTGCCGAAAGTTTGTTTCCGCACCGCGACAGGGCGTCATCTCTCAGCAAGACTCAAAGACAAGCACCCTACTTCCCACCAAGCCAGATCGGCGGAGAGGATTCAGGCTTTTTCGTGATGCCGCCAGCAGCTTACGCTATATTTCGCCGGTACCGTGATCATGTTTGGAAACAAGCGTTAATCGTTGCCGGCGACGGCGCAGATCCGGATCACGAACAGCGTTGCCTCATGGGCGGGCTGGACAAGCAGGCCGGTGCTGACCGGACCGGACCGCAGCGTGTCGAGCGGCCCGAGGCGAACCGGTTCAGCGGCGGGCACGCTGACGTCGCCGTTCAAGCACAGGATCAGCGTTGTGCCGGCTTCAGTCCGGATTTCCACGGGGGCCGAAATCACCAGGCGTTCGACCGAATGCGTCATCCGGCTTCGGCGGGTCATGACATTGAGATCAGTGATCGGTCCGCCGATCAGCGCGGCCGAGGTCCGCACGTCGGCAGGGAAAGAAAACAGGGCAGTCGTCCTGTTTATGGATGTCGGCGGGTGGCCGGCAATCTCGAGGACGATGCCCTCGCCTTCGAGCACGGCAAGGGTGCGATCGATCCCGGCAAATTGCGAGAAAGGACCGCTCAATTCGACGCGCGCCATCGAGACGCGCCAGTCGAAATCGTCGAGCCCGGCACCAGTGGGCGAGACGGCGATTTCCGTCGTCACGCCGCCGCCGTTCTTCCACGGCATCGACCGGTATTCGGCTGCCCGCAGAACACGCATCGGCTCAACCAATCAGCCGAGAATGCCGGGCAAATTGAGCTGGTGCTCCTTGGCGCATTCGACGGCGATCTCGTAGCCGGCATCGGCGTGGCGCATGACACCGGTCGCCGGGTCGTTCCACAACACCCGCTCCAGGCGCCTGGCCGCTTCGCGCGTGCCGTCGGCGACGATCACCATGCCGGCGTGCTGCGAGAAACCCATGCCGACGCCGCCGCCATGGTGCAGCGACACCCAGGTGGCGCCGGACGCCGTGTTGAGCAATGCGTTGAGCAGCGGCCAGTCGGATACCGCGTCCGAGCCGTCCTTCATCGATTCCGTTTCGCGGTTCGGCGAAGCGACCGAGCCGGAATCGAGGTGATCGCGACCGATGACGACAGGCGCCTTCAACTCGCCCCTGGCCACCATCTCGTTGAAGGCGAGCCCGAGCCGATGCCGGTCGCCGAGGCCAACCCAGCAGATGCGCGCCGGCAGACCCTGGAAGGCAATGCGCTCACGCGCCATGTCGAGCCAGTTGTGCAGATGGGTGTTGCCGGGCGTCAGTTCGCGCACCTTGGCGTCGGTCTTGTAGATATCCTCCGGATCGCCCGACAGGGCCGCCCATCGAAAGGGGCCGATGCCGCGGCAGAACAGCGGACGGATATAGGCCGGCACGAAACCGGGGAAGGCGAAAGCGTTCTCGAACCCCTCCTCCTTGGCCACCTGGCGGATGTTGTTGCCATAGTCGAGCGTCGGCACGCCGGCGTTCCAGAACGCCACCATCGCCTCGACATGTTCGCGCATGGAGGCGCGGGCTGCCTTCTCGACTTCCTTGGGGTCGCTGACGCGCTTCTCGCGCCACTCGGCCATCGTCCAGCCCTTCGGCAGGTAGCCGTTGATGGGATCATGCGCCGAGGTCTGGTCGGTGACCATATCGGGGCGAATGCCACGCCTGAACATCTCCGGCACGATGTCGGCCGTATTGCCAAGCAGGCCGACCGACTTCGCCTCGCCGGCCTTGGTCCAGCGTTCGATCTTTTCCAGCGCCTCGTCGAGCGTGTCGGCGCGCTCGTCGACGTAGCGGGTGCGCAGGCGGAAATCGATCGACTCCGGGTTGCATTCGATCGCCAGGCAGCAGGCGCCGGCCATGACGGCGGCGAGCGGCTGGGCGCCACCCATGCCGCCGAGACCGCCGGTCAGGATCCATTTTCCCCGGAGATTGCCGCCATAGTGCTGGCGGCCGGCCTCGACGAAGGTCTCGTAGGTGCCCTGCACGATGCCTTGCGTGCCGATGTAGATCCACGAGCCGGCCGTCATCTGGCCGTACATCATCAGGCCCTTCTTATCGAGCTCGTTGAACTTTTCCCAATTCGCCCAGTGCGGCACCAGATTGGAGTTGGCGATCAGCACGCGTGGGGCGTCGGGATGGGTGCGGAAGACGCCGACCGGCTTGCCGGACTGGACCAGCAAAGTCTCGTCATCGGCCAGCGTCCTCAAGGAGGCGACGATGCGGTCAAAGTCGTTCCAGGTGCGCGCCGCCCGGCCGATGCCGCCATAGACGACCAGCTCGTTGGGATTTTCTGCAACATCCGGGTCGAGATTGTTCATCAGCATGCGCAGCGGCGCTTCCGTCAGCCAGGAGCGCGCGCTGATTTCGGTGCCGCGCGGGCTGCGGACTTCGCGGATGTTGTGGCGAGGATTGTTCATGGCGTCACTCCATAAAGGACCTGATGTCAGACGCGCGCCCAGGATGTCGCGGTCTCGAGGATTTTCCGCAGGGTGGCGCGGATCGGTGCTGCGAACTCGGCATCGTAAGGCACCGGCCAGTTGTCCGGCGTGCCCTTGCCATCGGGCTCGCGCATATAGCCGCGGTTGGAGAGTTCCATCTGCAGCGCATGCACACCTTGCTGCGGCTGGCCAAAATGGCGTGTGATCCAGCCGCCTTTGAAGCGGCCGTTGATGACAGAGGTTTCACCGGTTTCGGCCATGATCTGGCCGACCATCGCCTGCAGCGTCGGATCGGCGCTCCTGCCGTCATTGGTGCCGAGATTGAAAACCGGCAGCGTGCCTTCGAAGAGGCGCGGCAGCACTGAACGGATCGAGTGGCAGTCATAGAGCACGATCTTTTCGTGCAAGCCACGCAACCGGTCGATCTCGACCTGCAAGGCGGCATGGTAGGGCACGAAGAATTTCTCGCGACGTTCGTCGATCTCCGACGGCCCCGGTTCTTCGCCCTCGCGATAGAGCGGGTCGCCATCGAAAGTCTCGGTCGGGCAAAGGCCGGTCGTCGCCTGGCCGGGGTAAAGCGAGGCGCCGGAGGGATCGCGGTTGACGTCGATGACGGTGCGCGAGGTCGCGGTGTGCACCACCGTCGCCCCGAGGCCGGCAGCAAAGTCATAGAGATTATCGATCCACCAATCGCAGTCGCGGCGGCCGAGCCAGGGCGAGACCAGCCGATTCTCAAGGCCGGCGAGGTCGATGCCGGTGTGTGGTATCGACACCAGCAGCGGGGTCGTGCCGGGCGTGACGGTTAGCCAGGGCGTGGCGGTCATCATACCGCTCCCGAAATCGACGGCAGCGCTATCGCGCCAGCGGCCTTGATGGTTGCGCCAGTGCGGACCATGGCGATGGCCTTTTCCATGTCGGGGTGGAAATGCCGGTCATTGTCGAGATGCGGCACCTCGGCCCGGACCAGCTTGCGCACTGCCTCAAGGGCATCGCTCGACGCCAACGGGGCATGGAAGTCGCAGCCTTGCGCCGCGGCCAGCAATTCGATGCCGATCACCGCGGTGGCGTTCTCGACCATGCCGATCAGCCGGCGCGCACCGTGCGCGGCCATCGAAACATGGTCTTCCTGGTTGGCCGATGTGGGAATCGAATCGACGCTGGCCGGATAGGCTTTCTGCTTGTTTTCCGAGACGAGAGCCGCCGCCGTCACCTGCGGGATCATGAAGCCGGAGTTCAGACCAGGCTTCGGCGTCAAGAAGGCCGGCATGCCGGACAGTGCCGGATCGACAAGCATGGCGATGCGGCGTTCCGACAGCGAGCCGATCTCGCAGACCGCGAGCGCGATCATGTCGGCGGCGAAGGCCACCGGCTCGGCGTGGAAATTGCCGCCGGAAAGTGCGGTGTCGTCCTCGGCGAAGATCAGCGGATTGTCGGTAACGCCGTTGGCTTCGGTGCCCAGCGTGTCGGCCGCCTGGCGCAGCACGGTCAGTGCAGCGCCCATCACCTGAGGCTGGCAGCGCAGGCAGTACGGATCCTGCACGCGTTCGTCACCAACCCGGTGCGATTCTCGGATGGCGCTGCCGGCCATCAGATTGCGCAGGGCGTCGGCCGCCTCGATCTGGCCGGGATGCTTTCTCAGCACATGGATGCGCGGATCGAAGGGGGCGTCGGACCCTTTTGCCGCGTCGGTCGACAGGGCACCGGCGACCAGCGCCGATTGGTAGAGCACTTCGGCCTCGAACAAGGCGGCCAGCGCATAGGCGGTCGAAAACTGGGTGCCGTTGAGCAGCGCCAGGCCCTCCTTGGCGCCCAGTGTCACCGGCTCCAGCCCATGCGAGACGAAGGCGACCTTGGCCGGAAAACGGCCATGCGGGGTAAAACATTCGCCGACGCCGATCATCACCGCCGTCATGTGCGACAGCGGGGCAAGGTCCCCGGAGGCGCCGACCGAACCCTGCGCCGGCACCACCGGGATGACGTCGTTGGCCAGCATTGCTTCCAGCAATTCGATGGTTTGCGGCCTCACGCCGGACGCGCCCTGCGCCAGGCTGGCGAGCTTCAGCGCCATCATCAGCCTGCAGACAGCAACCGGCATCGGCTCGCCGACGCCGGCGGCGTGCGACAGAACGATGTTGCGCTGCAAGGTCTCGAGATCCTCGGCCGGGATGCGGACGCTGGCCAGTTTGCCGAAACCGGTGTTGATGCCATAGACCGGTTCGCCCTTGGCGACGATCCTGGCGACGGCCTCGGCGCTCGCCTTGATCTTTGGCCGGCAGGCGTTGTCCAGCTTGGGCACGGCGCCACGATAGATGGCGCGCCAGTCCGCCAGCGTCGCATTGCCGGGCTTCAGGGTCAGTTCGGTCATTGTCCTCTCCAAATGCGGGCATGCAGCGGGTTGAAGCCCATGCGGTAGACGAGTTCGGCGGGGCGCTCGATGTCCCAGATCGCCAGGTCGGCGGACTTTCCGACCTCAAGCGTGCCGGTTTCTTCCAGCAAACCGAGCGCGCGGGCCGCCTCGCGGGTGACGCCGGCAAGACATTCATCGACGGTCAGGCCGAACAGGGTCGCGGCCATGTTCATGGTCAGAAGCAGCGAGGTCAGCGGCGAGGTGCCGGGGTTGTTGTCGGTGGCGACAGCCATCTTGACGCCGTGCTGGCGAAACAGGCTGATCGGCGGCTTCTTGGTTTCGCGGATGAAATAGTAGGCGCCGGGCAGGATCGTCGCCACGGTTCCGGCCTTGGCCATCGCCGCTGCACCTGCATCATCGGTGTATTCGAGATGGTCGGCCGACAGAGCGCCGTAGCGGGCGGCGAGTTCGGCGCCATGCAGGTTGGACAGCTGGTCGGCATGGAGCTTGACCGGCAGGCCGGCCGCTTTGGCCGCATCGAAGACGCGCGCCATCTGTTCCGGCGAAAAGGCGATGCCCTCGCAGAAACCGTCGACGGCATCGGCCAGCCCCTCGGCGGCAACCGAAGGAAGAATCTCATTGGCGACCAGATCGATAAAAGCGTCCTTGTCGCCCTTGGCTTCCGGCGGCAGCGCGTGAGCGCCGAGGAAGGTCGTGCGGATCGTCACCGGCCGTTGCTCGCCCAGTTGGCGGGCGGCACGCAGCGACTTCTTCTCGTTTTCGAGGTCGAGGCCATAGCCGGACTTGATCTCGACGGTGGTCACGCCTTCGGCGATCAGCGCATCGAGGCGCGGCAGCGATTGAGTGACCAGTTCGTCTTCGCTGGCGGCGCGCAGCGACTTGACCGAGGAGACAATGCCGCCGCCGGCCCGGGCGACCTCTTCATAGGTGGAGCCGGCCAGCCGCATCTCGAATTCGTTGGCGCGGTTGCCGGCATGGACCAGATGGGTGTGGCAGTCGATCAGGCCGGGTGTGATCCAGCGGCCCTCGCAATCGATCGTCTCGACGCCCTGGGCAAGTGTTGGGGGCAGCTCCGACTCGGGGCCGGCATAGACAATGCGGCCGTCACGCGAAGCGACCGCGCCGTGTTCGACGATGCCAAGTCCGGCAGACCCTTCGGCCATGGTCGCGAGCCGCGCATTGCGCCACAGACGAAGATCCCCTGCCCGGCTTTTGCTCTGTCCAGCCATCATCTTTTCCGTTTCAATCGATGACGATTATGTATATACATATCGAAACGCACTGCAAGTGCCATCATCGCATGAGAGACAGAGAACCGGAGAGAAAAGTGGCAGCGATCTTTGCGGAACAGGCGCTCCTTCCCAATGGCTGGCGCGATAATGTGCGGATCACCCTGGCCGAGGGGCGCATTACAGCCGTTCAGCCTGGTGCCGCTGCGACAGCCGACGACGAACGCCACGCGATCCTGTTGCCCGGCATGCCCAATTTGCACAGCCACGCCTTCCAGCGCGGCATGGCCGGCCTTGCCGAGCTTCGCGGCCCCTCCGCCGACAGTTTCTGGAGCTGGCGAGAGGTGATGTACCGCTTCGCCCTGTCGATGACGCCCAATCAGGTCGAGGCGGTTGCAGCGCAGCTCTATGTCGAGATGCTGGAGGCCGGTTTTTCCCGCGTCGGCGAATTTCACTATCTGCATCACGACCGCGATGGAAAACCCTATGCCAACCTCGCCGAGATGGCCGAACGCATTGCGGCCGCTGCCGGCGAGACGGGCATCGGCCTGACGCTGTTGCCGGTGTTTTATGCGCACTCGTCTTTCGGCGGTGCCGTGCCAAACGAAGGCCAGCGGCGATTCATCAACGATGTGAATCGCTTCTCGCGGCTTGTTGAGAAATGCCGCGAATCGGTTCGTGCACTGAATCAGGCTGTCGTCGGCGTCGCTCCGCACAGTTTGCGCGCCGCGACGCCGGAAGAACTGATTGAGGTGACTGCCATAGCACCGGATGGGCCTATCCACATCCACATTGCCGAGCAGGTGAAAGAGGTCGAGGATTGCCTTGCCTGGTCGGGCGCGCGGCCGGTCGAATTTCTGCTTGGGCATGCCAAGGTCGACAAGCGCTGGTGCCTGATCCACGCCACGCACATGACCGATGCTGAAACCGTTGCCATGGCCAGGAGTGGCGCCATCGCCGGCCTTTGCCCGATCACCGAGGCCAATCTCGGCGACGGCACTTTTGCAGCGCCACTGTTCAGAGACCATGGCGGCCGCTTCGGGGTCGGCTCCGATTCCAACGTGCTCATCGGCCTCCCGGACGAGTTGCGCCAGCTCGAATATTCGCAGCGCCTCGCCCGCCGCGCCCGTAATGTGCTGGCGGTCGCCGGCGGCTCGACTGGCCGCGCGCTGTTCGACGCCGCACTCGACGGTGGCAGCGTCGCGCTTGGCGCCGGTGCTTCCGCGATCGCCGCCGGCGCCTCGGCCGATCTCGTCTCGCTCGATCCCAAAAATCCCTCGCTGGCCGGCAAGACCGGCGACGCAATTCTCGACGCCTGGATCTTCGCCAATGGCAGCAAGGTCGACTGCGTCTGGGTGCATGGGCTCAAACAGGTCAGCGGCGGCAGGCATGTGAAGCGAGAGGCCATCGCCGGGCGGTTTCGCAGCGTGATGACGGCGCTTTCGGCATGAGCATGGCCGACACAGTGGTAGCGGAAGGTGGCGGCTCGCTGCACCAGCGCATCCTGACCGACATTAGCGAGAAGATCACGTCCGGGGCCTGGGCGCCCGGCCATCGCATCCCGTTCGAGCACGAATTGAGCGTGCAATACAATTGCTCGCGCATGACGGTGAACAAGGCGCTGTCACAGCTTGCCAAGGCCGGGCTGATCGAACGCCGCCGCCGCTCAGGCAGCTTTGTGCGCCGGCCGCAGTCGCAAGCGGCGGTGCTGGAAATCCACGATATCCGCATCGAGGTCGAAGCGCTCGGTCTGCCCTATCGCTACGAGCGCGTGATGCGACACAAAAGGCGCAGCAGCGCCGGGGACCGCGCCTCGCTGGAATTGGGCTTGGCCGGACCGGTTCTGGCGCTGGAATGCGGGCATTTCGCCGGCGAGCGGCCGTTCGCGCATGAACAGCGGCTGATCAACCTCACCGCCGTGCCCGAGGCAGCGGACGAGGAATTCGTGGCCATCGCACCAGGGCCATGGCTGATCGGCCGCGTGCCGTGGAGCGAAGCCGAGCACCGGATTCGCGCTGTCGCAGCCGACAGGCATATCGCCGCGGCACTCGACATAGAAACCGGTGCGCCTTGCCTGGTGGTCGAGCGGCGGACATGGAGCGCCGAACATCCGGTCACCCATGTACGCTTTACCTACGCAGCCGAGAGCCACACGCTGGTGGCAAGGTTCAGGCCGTCGCAGGGGTGAGGCGTGTCCAGCCGCAGGCTGGCGAAAAGCCAACGATTTGGCTTTTCGAACACCGAACGCCCGGAGCCATAGCGGAGGGCAGCGGCGCCGACCCCCACCCGGACCTTCGGTCCGACCTCCCCACAAGGGGGAGGTAGAAGGCCGCCGATCAAATCGCCGCGGTAATAATAATCTCGACCAGATAATCCGGGGTGGCGAGCTTTGCTTCGCCGGTGGCGCGGGCCGGCGTGTTGCCTTGCGGCACCCACTTGTCCCACTCAGCATTCATCTCGGCAAAGGTGCTCATGTCGGCCAGCCAGATGATCGCCTGCAGTATCTTGGTCTTGTCGGAACCGGCCTTGGCCAGCAGTTCGTCGATGGCCGCCAGGATGTCCCTGGTCTGCGAAGCGACGTTGCCGGTTGGCTGGCCAACCTGACCAGCCAGATAGACGGTATTGCCATGGATGACGATCTGGCTCATGCGCGGGCCAACATCGATGCGACGAATGCTCATTGGATGGTTCCTTCCTGTGGCGGTTGCGCTTCTTTAGAGTCGCGACCGGCTTCGGGCAAGATCGTCAGGTCGAATCCCCTTGGGCCAATGGCATATGGATGTGCAAACACGGCAAGTTGACCCTGCGGCCGCAATTCCGCCGGATTGGCTTGTTGACTAATGTAATAACATCACATATCCAGTCGGCCGCTGCCAGCAGCCGGATTTCGCCGCCTACGGATCGCAGAATGACAAATACCTGCCTGACATTCCGCGACCTGACGCTTGGCTACGGCAGCCATCCGGCGATCCATCATCTCGACGGCACCATCCGCAAGGGCTCGCTGACCGCTGTGGTCGGCGCCAATGGCTCCGGCAAATCGACGCTGATGAAAGGCATTGTCGGCGTCCTGAAGCCGATGGCCGGCGAGGTTATCCGCGCGCCCGGTGTACGTGCCGCCTATCTGCCGCAGCAATCGGAGCTCGACCGCTCCTTTCCGGCACGGGTGGTGGATCTGGTTTCGCTCGGCCTGTGGCCACGGCGCGGCCTGCTTGGCCGCTACACCAAGGAAGATCGCGAAGACGTCAGCAAGGCGCTGATGGCGGTTGGCCTCGGCGGTTTCGAGAAGCGGCCGATCGACACGCTGTCGGGCGGCCAGTTGCAGCGCACGCTGTTTGCGCGTGTCCTGCTGCAGGACGCCGACCTCATCCTGCTCGACGAACCCTTCAATGCTGTCGACGCCAAGACGGTCGGCGACCTCATTGCCCTGATCAAGCACTGGCATGGCGAGGAACGCACCATCATGGTTGTCGTGCACGATTTGGACCTGGTGCGGCAGAATTTCCCCGAAACGCTGCTTCTCGCCCGCCAGCCGATCGCCTGGGGCGAAACCAGGGAAACGCTGAAGCCTGATAACCTGTTGCGCGCCCGCCGCTTCCACGAAGCCTGGGAAGAAAATGCACCCTGGTGCGAGCCGGGCGAGGACGCTCATGGTCACGATCACCATGGCCACGATCACCATGACCATCAACACGGCGTCGGACCGAGGGCTGCCTGATGGACATGCTTTACGGTCTTGTCATCGCGCCCTTCGCCGATTTCGGCTTCATGCAGCGGGCTTTGATCGGTTCGCTGATGCTGTCGCTCGGCGCCTGCCCTATCGGCGTCTTCCTGATGCTGCGACGCATGAGCCTGTCGGGCGACGCGATGGCGCACGCCATCCTGCCCGGTGCAGCCGCCGGCTTCCTGTTCTATGGACTGGAGATCCTGCCGATGACCATCGGCGGCCTGATCGCCGGCGTCATCGTCGCGCTCGGCGCCGGCGCCGTCTCGCGCTTCACCATCCAGCGCGAGGACGCCTCGATGGCGGCGTTCTATCTGATTTCGCTCGCCATCGGCGTGCTGATGGTGTCGATCCGCGGTTCCAGCGTCGATCTCATGCACGTGCTGTTCGGCACCGTGCTGGCGCTCAACGATGAGGCCCTGACGCTGATCGGCGGCATCGTCGCGGTGACGCTGGTCAGCCTCGCCATCTTCTGGCGGGCGCTGGTCGCCGAATGCCTCGACCCGCTGTTCCTGCGCTCGGTCAGCCGGCTCGGCAGTCCGGTGCATTTCATCTTCCTCGGCCTTGTCGTGCTCAACCTTGTCGGCGGCTTCCAGGCACTCGGCACGCTTCTGTCGGTTGGGCTGATGATGCTGCCGGCCGCAGCCGCCCGCTTCTGGACAGTTCGCGTCGAGCCGATGTGCGTGCTGGCGGTGCTGATCGGCTTCGCGTCCTGCGTCGCCGGGCTGCTTTTGTCCTATCACGCGTCACTGCCGTCCGGCCCGGCCATCATCCTGTCGGCCGGCGTCGTCTATTTCGCCTCGATCCTGTTTGGCACGCGCGGCATTCTGCGCGCGCGCATCATCCATCACCGTCACAGAACGGCCTGATCCCCGCCCCTAGAAGGAGACCCGTCTATGCTGAAATCGATCCATGCCGCCTTGGCTATGAGCGTTATAACATTAACCGCCTTTGGCGCATCGTCGGCCTTGGCGGCACCGCTGAAAGTGGTCGCCAGCTTCACCGTCATTGCCGATTTCGCCAAAAATGTCGGCGGCGACCGCATCGACGTCACCACCATTGTCGGGCCGGATGGCGACGCCCATGTCTACGAGCCGAGCCCGGCCGATGCTGTGGCCATGGCCAAGGCCGACATCGTGCTGGTCAACGGCCTGCATTTCGAAGGTTTCCTGCAGCGGCTGGTCGATGCCAGCGCCACCAAGGCGTCTATCATTACCTTGACCAAGGGCGTGACGCCGATCGATTTCAAGCCTGAATTCGCCGACGCCGACGCGGCCGAAGGTGCCGGCACCGGCGGCGGCAAGACGGTCACCGATCCGCACGCCTTCCAGTCGATCGCCAACGCCAGGATCTACGTGAAGAACATCGCCGAGGCCTTCTGCGCGGCCGATTCCGAAGGCTGCGTCAGCTACCAGACCAATGCCGCCGCCTACACCAAGAAGCTCGACGCGGTCGAAGGTGAAGTGAAAACGGCGATTGCCTCGATCCCGCAGAGCAAACGCGTCGTCATCACCTCGCATGACGCCTTCGGCTATTTCGAACACGCATACGGCCTGACCTTCCTCGCCCCGCAAGGCATCTCGACCGACTCCGAGCCATCCGCCGCAGACGTCGCCAAACTGGTCAATCAGGTGAAGCAGGACAAGGCGGCTGCGATCTTCGTCGAGAACATCACCAACCCGCGCCTGATCGAACAGATCGCCAGCGAAACCGGCATCAAGGTCGGCGGCACGCTCTATTCGGATGCGCTGTCGCAGCCCGACGGCCCGGCTGCGACCTATATCGACATGATGCACAACAACATCCGTCAGATCAAAGGCGCCATTCTCGGCAGTTGAGTATGAAGGATTGTCCAGCCGGGCCGCATCGGCCCGGTTGGATTTTCCGGCACGTAGTGTCTATTTGGCAGAGAATTCCTTCGGTATGGATTGCCGCCCATGTCGGGGAGTGGCAAGACTGCCGCCTGACCAGTTTGCGAGGATGCTGCCATGGAATACCGCGAAATCAGCGAGGACTATTCGGTTTCGGGCCAGATCCAGCCTGAGGACGTCGCCGCCATCAAGGAAGCCGGCTTCAAGAGCGTCATCTGCAACCGGCCCGATGACGAACAGCCCGGCCAGCCTTCTGCCGACACCGTCAAGGCAGCGGTCGAAGCCGCAGGGCTTGCCTTCCGCTACATCCCCGTCATCAGCGGCCAGATTACGGCCGAGAATGTCGGGGATCAGGCCGAAGCGCTCGACGAACTCGACGGCCCGGTCTTCGCCTATTGCCGCTCCGGCGCCCGCTGCACCAATCTCTATGGGCTGATCCAACAGTCGAAGGGCTGAACGGCCTTTCCGTCATTCCGTAGCTGGCGATCCTTCACACCCCCTCTGGCCTGCCGGCCATCTCCCCCGCAAGGGGGAGATCGGCAGCTTCGCCGCCAAGGCTCTTCCTGCAACGTTGGCGATTGGCGAAGGGATTCGCGACATCCAATCTCCCCCCTTGCGGGGGAGATGTCCGGCAGGACAGAGGGGGGTGCTGCCCCTCCGACGTATCAACTGAAATCCGTTCTGCCTAAATCGGTAACGCACCCGTCTCCTTCAGCGTCTCCAGTACGATCGCCGTTTTCACATGCTGCACGGATTCGTGCGGCAGGAGCACCCCGTTGACGAATTCCGACAGCGACTTCAGGTCGGGCGTCACCACTTTCAATATATAATCCATCTCGCCGGTCAGCGCGTGCGCTTCCTGCACCTCAGGCAGCCGCGCCACCAGCTCGCCGAAGCGCCGCGCATTGTCGCGGTTGTGCGTGGCGAGCGTGACCGAAATGACGTTGACCAGGGAAAAACCGAGCTTGTCGCGGTCGAGAACGGCGCGATAGCCCCTGATGAAGCCATCCTCCTCCAGCCGCTGGCGGCGGCGCGAGCATTGCGACGCCGACAGGTTCACCCGCTCCGAAAGATCGTTGTTGGTGAGCCGCGCATCACCCTGCAACAGCGCCATTATCTTGCGGTCGAACTGATCAATCCGCGTCTCATCCATGGCTTTTCCTCATATCATGCACGCTTCACGCATGACATCATCATTTCAAGCGTTTGAATGCAAGCACCGTGCGCCTCCTCCGCGTTATGATCGCAGGCTAGGCCAGCTTTCGGAGGAATATGATGGGTCCCTTCCCGCACGACGCCCCGCCCGCCAAGATCAGCAAGGACAACCCGGCCGGCACCGACGGCTTCGAGTTTGTCGAATTCGCGCATCCGGAGCCGCAGAAGCTCGCTGAGCTGTTCACCCGTATGGGCTATGTTGCGGTGGCCAAGCACCGCACGAAAGACATCACCATCTGGCGGCAGGGCGACATCAACTATGTCGTCAATGCCGAGCCTGGCTCGCACGCGATGAAGTTCGTCGACAAGCATGGGCCTTGTGCTGCCTCGATGGCCTGGCGGGTTGTCGATGCCAAACACGCTTTCGATCACGCCGTTGCCAAGGGTGCCACGCCTTACGAAGGCGCCGACAAGGCGCTCGACGTGCCGGCAATCATCGGCATTGGCGGCTCGCTGCTCTATTTCATCGAGACCTATGGCAAGAAGGGTTCGGCCTATGATGCCGAGTTCGAGTGGCTGGGCGAGCGCGACCCGCGGCCGGAAGGCGTCGGCTTCTACTATCTCGATCACCTGACCCACAATGTCTATCGCGGCCAGATGGACAAATGGTGGGATTTCTACCGCAATCTGTTCGGCTTCAAGCAGATCCATTTCTTCGACATCGACGGCAAGATCACCGGCCTGGTCAGCCGCGCCATCACCTCACCCTGCGGCAAGATCCGCATTCCGCTCAACGAGTCCAAGGACGAGACTAGCCAGATCGCCGAATACCTGAAGAAGTACAATGGCGAGGGCATTCAGCACATCGCTGTCGGCACCGACGAGATCTACGCCGCCACCGACAGGCTGGCCGAGAACGGGCTGAAGTTCATGCCCGGCCCTCCGGAGACCTACTACGACATGTCGTATGACCGCGTGAATGGCCATGACGAACCGATCGAGCGGATGAAGAAGCACGGTATCCTGATCGACGGCGAAGGCGTCGTCGACGGCGGCACGACCAAGATCCTGCTGCAGATCTTTTCGAAGACCGTGATCGGCCCGATCTTTTTCGAGTTCATCCAGCGCAAGGGCGACGAAGGTTTTGGCGAGGGCAACTTCCGCGCGCTGTTCGAATCCATCGAGCAGGACCAGATCAAGCGCGGGGTGATCAAGGTTCAGGCTGCGGAGTAGGTAGATTCGAACCGGGCTTCTTGCGGCGCGACCAATTATGACCTAAATTATGGTCATAAGGATCGCGCTATGAATGTTTCCATCGCCGAGGCCAAGGCCAAATTGTCGGAACTCGTCAGCCGCGCGGAAGCCGGCGAGGAGATCGTTCTCACACGCCACGGCAAGGTGGCCGCGCGCATCGTACCGCCGGCAGCGGCCGAACCACTGCCGCGTATTGGCGCCTTGAAGGGCAAGATTTGGATTGCGGACGATTTTGATGAACTCGGTCCCGAATGGGACGAGTACGTGAAATGACGGTCGGCCCGTTTCTCGCCGACACGCATATCATCCTGTGGTCGATTTCAGACGATCCACGTCTCAGCCAGCACCACCGCGCTATCTTGGCTTCGGAAGCGGTGGTGTTCGCGAGCGCGGCAAGCGTCTGGGAAATTGCCATCAAACGTTCAATCGGAAAACTCAACGCGCCGGACGATCTGCCAACGCTGCTTCCCAGAATGCAATTTCAGCCACTTGCCGTCACTTTGCAGCATGCGAACGCCGTCAGCAGCCTACCCCACCATCATGGTGATCCATTCGACAGACTGCTGATCGCGCAGGCGCAAATGGAGAACCTAGCAATCCTTACATCCGACCCGTGTTTTGCCCGTTATGATGTCGCTCTGGGATGATTAGCGAGACAAGTCGCTCTCACAAACCCAACCGCTCGACCTCTCTCTCCCTCAGCTTCGCATCATAGCAGAGCAGAAATTCATCCAATTGCGGCGGCTTGACCGACGTGCCCGAAAGCATTGCGTGCACCTGGCCGCGGTGATGGATGTCGTGCAGAAAGACATGGGCGAGGATATCGCCGATGCGCTCGGGGATCATGCCGTCCTCGCGCCGGTCGGTGATGACGCGGCGATCGAGATCGTCGGCCGACAGCCTATCGCAAAAGGCGATCAGCCGCCGGTCGGCTGCGACCTGCGCGGCAAACAACGCCGCCGGCTCGTCGAGGGGCACGAAGTCGTCATGGGCGGCAGCACCGAGACCACCCTCTTCGAGAAAATCGAGATAGAGAAGATCGACCGCAAGGATGTGGTTGAGCGTTGCCTTGATCGACGGAAAGAAGCTGGTGCGTTCGGCCTCGAACTCACCGGGCTGGAGGGACAGCACCGCGCGGTAGAGCCGGTCGTTCGACCACAGATTGTTGCCGGCCATACGGCGCAGATGGTCGAGCAGGTTCACGAGATCATCCCCCTGCCCGCACCAGATGCAAGCCTGCCCCCATGATCGCGAATCCGGCAAGAACGATCAGCAGCAGCCCGTTCATGCGCCGACGCATGGCTTGCGTCTCCTCATCCCGCGCGACTTTCATGTTGGTGATGGTGTGGAACATCATCGCCTTGCGCGGAAAGCCGCCGCGGTTGGTCAGGTCAGGCGAGCGCGCCTCGATGCGGTAACTCAGCCGGATCGCCTGGATGAAGACCGCCAGTATAGCGAGTGCCCAGACACCGGCCAGCAGATAGACCCCGGTCATGCCCTCACCTCTCGTATTTCTCGACCTTCTGCTCGATGGCGCCGAATATCGAATGCCCGGTCTTGTTCTTCATCTCCATGCGCACCGTGTCGCCGAAGCGCAGGAACGGCGTTTTGGGTTCGCCTGACACAATGGTCTCGATCATGCGCAATTCGGCGATGCAGGAATAGCCGGCGCCGCCGGCCGAGACAGGCTTGCCCGGCCCGCCGTCGAGCTTGTTGGAGACGGTGCCGGAACCGATGATCGTGCCGGCGGCTAATGGCCGTGTCCTTGCCGCGTGAACGATCAGCGCCGGAAAGTCGAAGGTCATGTCGACACCGGCATTGGCGCGGCCGAACGGCTTGCCGTTGAGATCGGCAAGCAGCGGCAGGCTGACCTTGCCGCCGTCCCAGGCGTCACCCAGTTCGTCCGGCGTCACCGCGACCGGCGAAAACGCCGAGGACGGCTTTGACTGGAAAAAACCAAACCCCTTCGCCAGTTCCGGTCCGGTGAGCGCGCGCAGCGTGACGTCATTGACCAGCATGACCAGCCGGATCGCAGCGCGCGCTTCTTCGAGAGTGGCGCCCATCGGCACGTCGTCGACAATGACGGCGACCTCGCCCTCCATGTCGATGCCGAAGCCTTCGTCAGCCATGCGGATCGGGTCACGTGGCGGAATGAAGGCGTCCGAGCCGCCCTGGTAGATCAGCGGGTCGGTCCAGAAGCTTGCCGGCATCTCGGCGCCGCGCGCTTTGCGCACCAGTTCGACATGATTCACGTAAGCCGAGCCGTCGGCCCATTGATAGGCGCGCGGCAGCGGCGAGTGGGCGTCATGCTCGTGGAAGCGCTCCGCCGGCACCGCATTGTTCTCAAGCGATTCCGCTATTGTCGCGAGATGCGGGGCGATGCGGCGCCAGTCGTCGAGCGCCGCCTGCAGCGTGCGCACCAGGAACGAGGCGTCGGTGAAGCGTGTCAAGTCGCGCGAGACGACGACGAGTTTTCCGTCGCGCGTCCCGTCCTTCAATGTGGCAAGCTTCATGCAGTTTCCTCTCCTTGTGCAGCTTTCTCGCTGCTTAACTCCACAACAAGGCCGTCGCGGGCGATCGTCAAGTCGCCGGCCCATGTTTTCCTGACAGCGTCAGTCCAGTCGGCCTCGCCGATCCCGGGATCGTCGGCCGGAATGAGGTGGTTGAGCACCAACCTCTTCACGCCGGCATCGCTGGCGATGCTGCCGGCCTCTTCGGCAAAGCTGTGGCTGGCAAGCAGATGCTCTTTCAGCCGCGCGCCATTGCCGGTCCTGGCCACCAGCCGCTCGATGCCTTCCTCCAGCATGGCTTCATGGACGAGGATATGCGCACTCCGGGCGAACTCCGCGAGCGGCGGATAGAAGGCCGTGTCAGCGGAGAACACCACGCTTTTCCCGCCGTGTTCGAAGCGCAGGGCAAAACAGTCGGTCACCGGCGGATGCTCGACGCGCAGCGCCGAAACCGTCAAGCCGCCCTGCTCGAGCACCTGGCCTTCGCCGAATTCGACGATCGAAACCAGGTCTCGAATATCCGGCCGGCCCTCGTCGACGATGCGGATTTCGATATCGAACTCCATCGCCTGGCAAAAGCGCTGCCAATAATGATCCGTGCCGGGCGGACCGAACACGTGGACCGGCGCCGCCAGACCCGCCGTCCAGGCGGTGTGGATCAGCGGCCCCAGCTCCAGCACATGATCGGAATGCAGATGCGTGATAAAGACCAGGTCGAGCGATATCAGGCTGATGCCGGCATCAACGAGACCCCGCGTGACGCCAAGGCCGCAATCGATGACGATGCAGCGGCCGCCCATCTGCAGCAGCGACGAGCTCGGCCATGGACCACCCGGCCGCAATGCCGGGCCACCCTTCGAGCCCAAAAGCACCAACCGATCAGGCATTGGCTCGGTGCTCAAGACCAGTCGCCCTCGGGCGTGCCGTTGAAACGCTTCTTCAGATCCGCCCAGCAGTCGATGTAATTGTCCTGCCGGGTTTCGAGTTCGGCGCCGTAGCGGGTCAGCATCTGCGGAAATCGGGTCTCGAACATGAACGCCATGGTGTTGTCGAGCTTGACCGGTTTCAGGTCCGCGCGCGAGGCCTTTTCGAAGCCAGGCGCATCCGGCCCATGGGCCAGCATCAGATTGTGCAGGCTGATGCCGCCGGGCACAAAGCCTTCTTCCTTGGCGTCGTACTGGCCATGGATCAGGCCCATGAACTCGCTCATGATGTTGCGGTGGTACCAGGGCGGCCGGAAGGTATCTTCGGCCACCAGCCAGCGCGGCGGGAAGATGACGAAGTCGATATTGGCCGTGCCCTCCTCGCCGCTCGGTGCGGTCAGCACCGTGAAGATGGACGGGTCGGGATGGTCGAACAGCAGCGCTCCGACCGGCGAAAAGGTCGCCAGATCATATTTGTAGGGCGCGTAATTGCCGTGCCAGGCAACGACGTCCAGCGGCGAATGGCCGATCTCGGTGACATGGAAATTGCCGCACCATTTCACCGTCAGCCGGCACGGCGTTTCCTTCTCCTCGAACCAGGCGCAAGGCGTCTTGAAATCGCGCGGATTGGCCAGGCAATTGGCGCCGATCGGGCCACGGTCGGGCAGCGTCAGCTTGGCGCCGTAGTTCTCGCAGACATAGCCGCGCACTTCCTTGTCGCCCAGCTCGACCTTGAAGACCAGACCGCGTGGCAGCACGGCAATCTCGCCGGGCCGAAGCTCTATGACGCCCATCTCGGTGACCAAACGCAAGGCGCCGACCTGCGGCACGACCAGCAATTCACCGTCGGCGTTGAAGAAATGGTCGTCGACCATCGAGGTGTTGGCGACATAGACATGCGCTGCCATGCCCGCCTGACCGAGCACGTCGCCTGATGTGGTGATGCTGCGCATGCCCTTGATAAAATCGGTCGGCTCCTTCGGCATCGGCACCGGATTCCAGCGGTACTGGCCAAGCGCCAGTTCGTGATCACCGACATTGGGCGCGCTCTTCCACAAGGGATAGCTCGCCGGCTTGAAGCGGCCGGTGTGCTTCACACTTGGCCGGATGCGGTAGAGCCAGGAGCGCTCATTGGTGCCGCGCGGCGCGGTGAAGGGCGAGCCCGAAAGCTGCTCGGCGTAGAGGCCGTAGGCCGGCCGCTGCGGGGAATTCCGTCCTTGCGGCAGCGAACCGGGCAGCGTCTCGGTTTCGAAGTCGTTGCCGAAGCCCGGCATATAGGAAAAGGCCATGGCTTCCTCCCGAAATGGATATCAATTGACCAAACTGGTTTCATTTGTAACCATTGAAAATGTAACCATCAATGGCGACTTTGAAAAATGGTGATCAAGAGCGAAGCGTCCGACGCGCCTGAAATTCTCAATCTGGAAAATTTCCTGCCCTACCGGCTGCACCGGCTTGCCGAGGCCGTCAGCCGGGAATTCTCGAGGATATACAAGGATCGTCACGGCCTCACGCGTCCCGAATGGCGCACGCTGGCCGGGCTCGGACAGCGTGGCACGATGACGGCGACGGCGCTGGGCGAACAGTCGGCCATGCACAAGACAAAGGTTTCGCGCGCTGTCGCCGAACTCGAACGGCGTCGCTGGCTGACGCGAAAACCGGACGAAAAAGACCGCCGTATCGAACATTTGACGCTGACCGGAACGGGGCTTGCCGCCTATCGCGAGATGGTGCCGCTGGCGAAGGCGTTCGAACGGGATTTGCTGGCAAGACTAAGTGCTGAAGAGCGCGCGGCGATCACCAGCGGACTGGCTGCATTGGAGACCAGTCTGGTCCCGAGCTAGTCCAAGATCAAGCCAATCACTCTGAACGACAGAGTTCGAGCGAGACTGCGTGGGAGCTCCCACCACAGCCAAAGCATAGCATTGCCTTCGATTTGATCGTGATTTGCGTTGTCAGGCCGCGTATAATGCCCATCACACCGACGGGAGGACTACGATGAGCATTCGCACATTAAGTGTCCTGGTGACGCTGCTTGTAGGCACCTGCACATTTGCGCAGGCCCAGCAGACAAAGCCGATGTCGATCGAAGTGTTCCCTTTCGAATTGGAGGATAAGAGCGCCGGGGCGGGAATAATTCCCCCGGATGAATATGACAGGCGCTATCTGTCGGAATCGGCACAAGTTGCGAGGGACATGCTCTCCCAGTCTGGGGGTTTTACAGTAATTGATGTGCCGGCGAGGGATACACAGGCTGCTGCGCCGCACGGATTGCGCAACTGCGCTGGTTGTGAAGGCCCGATTGCCAAGGAGCACGGCGCGTCGCTTGCCTTGCTTGGCGTCGTAACGCGCGTCAACCGAACAGAACATACTATGTTCATTCGCATCCTTGACGCCGAAACCGGGAGACATGTTTCGGAGGGGTTTACCGATCTTCGCATGGGTGCGAACCACGCGTGGCCCCGCTCCGTGAAATGGCTGATGAAAAACAGAATTCTGCGGTAGGGCGGCATCTACCAGTCCATCACCACCTTGCCGGAACTGCCGCTGCGCATCGCATCGAAGCCGGCTTGGAAATCGTCGATGCCGATGCGGTGCGTGATCAGGCCGGAGACATCCAGCGGGCCCTGCACAAGCGCGATCATCTTGTACCAGGTTTCGAACATCTCGCGGCCGTAGATGCCCTTGAGATGCAGCATCTTGAAGATGACCTTGTTCCAGTCGATCTCGAAGCCGGTCGGCGCGATGCCCAGAATGGCGATCTTGCCGCCATTGTTCATGGTGTCGATCATGTCGCGGAAAGCGGGGGCGGCGCCCGACATTTCGAGGCCGACGTCGAACCCCTCGGTCATGCCAAGCGCCGGCATGACGTCGCGCAGCTTTTCCTTCGAGGCGTCGACGACATGCTGGACGCCGAGTTTCTTGGCCAGCGCCAGCCGCACCGGGTTGATGTCGGTGATGACCACTTTGCGCGCGCCGACGCATTGCGCGACGAGCGCGCCCATGATGCCGATCGGCCCGGCGCCGGTCACCAGCACATCCTCGCCGACCAGATCAAAGGACAATGCGGTGTGAACGGCATTGCCCAGGGGATCGAAGATGGCGGCGATCTCGTCGGGCACATCATCGGGGATCGGCACGACATTGTGCTGCGGGATCGCCAGATACTCGCCGAAAGCGCCCGGACGGTTGACCCCGACGCCGAGCGTGTTGCGGCACAGATGCCCCCTGCCCGCCCGGCAGTTGCGGCAATGGCCGCAGACGATGTGGCCTTCGCCCGACACGCGCTTGCCAACCTTGTATTCGGTGACCGCAGCGCCGAAATCGGCAACGGTGCCGACGAATTCATGGCCGGTGACCATCGGCACCGGCACCGTCTTCTGCGCCCACTGGTCCCAATTGTAGATATGCACGTCGGTGCCGCAGATCGCCGTCTTCTTGATCTTGATGAGCACGTCGTTGGGGCCGATCTCCGGCACCGGCACCTCTTCCATCCAGATGCCTGGCTCGGCCTTGGCCTTCACCAGCGCCTTCATCATGTTCGACATGCTTTTGTCCCTTGAATCTCTTGATCCGGAAGCGCTTTTCGATTCCGGCCTTTCAGGAAATGACCCCGAGTTCGCGCCCGACGGCGGCAAACGCTTCCACCGCGCGGTCGATATCGGCGCTGGAATGGGCCGCCGACATCTGCGTGCGGATGCGGGCCTGCCCTTTCGGCACCACCGGGAAGGAGAAGCCGATGACATAGATGCCGCGCTTCAGCATGCGCGCCGCCATCTCCTGCGCCAGGCTGGCATCACCCAGCATCACCGGGATGATCGGATGATCGGCTCCGGCCAGCGTGAAGCCGAGTTTGCCCATCTGCGACCGGAAGCGCGCCGCATTGTCGTAGAGTTTGTCGCGCAGCCCATCGCCGTCCTTGATCAGTTCGAACACCTTGATCGAAGCGCCGGCGATCGCCGGCATCAGCGTGTTGGAGAAGAGGTAGGGCCGCGAGCGCTGGCGCAGCCAGTCGACCACCTGGCTCTTGCCTGATGTATAACCGCCCGACGCGCCGCCGAGCGCCTTGCCGAGCGTCCCGGTGATGATGTCGACCCTGCCCTCGACGCCGCAATGCTCGGCCGAACCGCGGCCGTTCTGGCCGACGAAGCCGACGGCATGGCTGTCGTCGACCATCACCATGGCGTCGTATTTCTCGGCGAGGTCGCAGACACCCCTGAGATTGGCGATGATGCCATCCATCGAAAACACGCCGTCGGTGGCGATCAACCGGAAGCGGCAGTCCCGGGCTTCTTTCAGTCGCGCCTCGAGATCGGCCATATCGTTGTTGGCGTAGCGGAAACGTTTGGCCTTCGACAGCCTCACGCCATCGATGATCGAGGCATGATTCAAGGCATCCGAGATAATGGCGTCTTCCTCGCCCAGCAGCGTCTCGAACAGGCCGCCATTGGCATCGAAGCAGGAGCCGTAAAGGATGGTGTCTTCCATGCCGAGGAAAGAGGAAATCGTGGATTCGAGCTGCTTGTGCTCTTCCTGCGTGCCGCAGATAAAGCGCACCGATGCCATCCCGTAGCCATAGCGGTCGAGCGCCTGCTTGGCAGCATTGCGCAAATCGGCGCTATCGGCGAGGCCGAGATAGTTGTTGGCACAGAAATTCAGCACCTTGTCGCCGCCAACCTCGATCTCGGCCGACTGCGTCGAAGTGATCACCCGCTCCGACTTGTAGAGGCCTGCCGATTTGAGCCCCACGAGTTCGCTGTCGATGTGGGAGAGGAATGCTGCGGTCATGGTCGGCCTCGTTGATGTGGGCTGACTGTCGTCTCGTCCGCGCGAAAAATCCATCGCAAAAACGACCGGACCGGTGGCAAGCAGCACGATGCGGGCCCGATGTCGATCATCATGCCGCCGCGGAAACGACGCCGCGACAAAGGGTTCTGGCCGATGACCGCTCAAATGCCGGTACGGCGCTAAACGAGCCGATAACCATTTCGCGATCTTTCGACAGCCGCCCCTCGCCGGGCAGCCGTCGATTTCCGGTCCTGTTAACGTTTGCAGTTCAATGGTGCTCATACAAGAATCTTTAGGCAAGAATCCGTAGGCGAGAGGGCCGCCCCCGAAAATGTCGCAGCAGCCGGTGCAAACCGTTTCAGGCAAGCTCATACTGCTGATCAAGGCTGGCTATTGGCTGGCCCTGCTGATCATTGCGGCCATGGTGATCGCCTCCTTCATCCTGCTGCAGCAGATGATGGCCACCCAACAGCACAATCACAACTTGCTCGACATCGTCAGCACGCAAAAGACGCTGTCGCAGCGCATCGTCTTCCTTGCCAGCGCAACGGGTGCCGGTTCACGCGACAAGCAACCGGCGCTGGTCAGCGCGCTCAAGCAGGCAACGGCGGAGTTCGAGACGAACTACGACCTGCTGCTCGATCAGACGGGAGCCGATCCGCAATCGCCGGCCAAGCTCGACCCGAAGTCGATCGAAAGCGTCCTTTTCGCCAAGCCCTTCCACCTCGACTATTTCTCGGTCGGGCTGATCGCCAATGGCGACCGCCTGATCTCGGCCTATGAATCGCAATTCAGCGGCAATGGCGGTTACAAGGGCGGCGGCGAGCGCGTCAATCTCGACGCCTCTGTCGCCAATGCGACCTTGTCGGGCTATGCCGCGCTCGGCCAGCGCATCACTGCCGACGCCGACGACCGCTCCGAGAAGCTGCTCGCTCTCCATCGCACGCTGTTCTACGCCACAATCGGCGTCATCATACTGGTGGCGCTGTTCATCTTCAGGCCGATGTCGAACGCCATCCTGCGCAAGACGCATGAATTGATCGACGCGCGCAATTCCATGGCCTTCATCGCGGTGCATGACGGCCTCACCGGCCTGCACAACCGCACGTTCCTGACCGATCATTTCGACACGCTGATCAAGGGCACGCACCGGCGTCGCGAACGCCTTGCCGTCGTCCAGCTCGATCTCGACCGATTCAAGCAGATCAACGATACGCTCGGCCACGCCGCCGGCGACTATGTGCTGGTCGTCACGGCACAGCGCATGCGCGATTCCTGCCGGGCGTCGGATCTGTGCGTGCGCCTGGGCGGCGACGAGTTCGTCATGATCCTCGGCGGCGCCGGCGGCACCGAAGACATCAATATGCTGGCGCGGCGCATCCTGGCACACATCAACGAGCCGATCGTCTTCCAGGGCACGACCATTCTCCCAGGCGCCAGCGCCGGCATCGCGGTCTATCCGATCGACGCCGACAATGCTGGGGATTTGCTGGTCCACGCCGATCTGGCGCTTTACTCCGCCAAGAAGCTTGGCGGCGGCAACTTCTCCTTCTTCTCCGAGGAGCTGCGCCGCGAACTCGACTATCGCAAGCAGCTCGAGCACGACATCAAGGTCGCCATCGCGGAGCGGGCGTTCCAGGTCTATTTCCAGCCGCAGGTTTCGCTGACCAACGGCACGATCAGCGGCATCGAGGCGCTGGTGCGCTGGAACCATGCGGAGCGCGGCATGATCCCGCCCGGCGAGTTCATTCCGGTCGCCGAGAAATGCGGCTTCATGCCCGAGATCGGCCGCATCGTCATCACCAAGGCGATCAACGAGGCCGCCGAATGGAATCGCGCCGGCATTGCCTTCGGACGGCTTGCCGTCAATGTTTCCGGCACCGAGCTGCGCGAGCACGATTTCGATGCGTTCTTGTTCGAGACGCTGGAAAAGGCGGGGCTGCCGCCGCAGAAACTGTCGCTGGAAATCGTCGAATCCGTCATCCTCGACGACGAAAAGACGGGCATCGCGGCCAAGCTGCGGCACATCCGGGCAGCCGGCGTCCATCTTGAACTCGATGATTTCGGCACCGGCTATGCTTCGCTCAGCCATGTCAACCCGAACGAGATCGACCGGCTGAAGATCGATCGCCGCTTCGTCCAGAACATCCATGAGAATGGCGACAACTCGAAGATCGTCCGCGCCATCACCGAGCTGGCGCGTGGCCTTGGCATCTCGATCGTCGCAGAGGGCGCCGAAACCGAGGCCGAGCTCAATTCGCTGATGGCGATCGGCTGCGACCAGGTGCAGGGCTACTCCATCGCCTTCCCGATGCCGCACGACAAGGCGCTGGAATGGCTGACCGCCCGCATGCCCAAGAAGGCCAAGCTGACGGTGCTGCAAGGAAGCCTGGCATAGGTTTGCCTTTTTGTTTGTGCATGTCGTTATCCCAAAACCGCTGCGCACTTTTGGGCGACATGCACCGGCTCGCCTTGACAAGCCGTTGTGGACATGGCGGCCTTGTCGTGATCGCAACCGGATATCGGGGCCGATGACACCGTTTCGGTTTGTGCTGGCGGCGCTTTTGATTTTTGCGGTTCCCGCCCAAGGGGCCGATCGCATAATCTATCTTACCTTCGACGATGGGCCGCTGAACGGCACAAGCAACATCCTCGATGTGCTGGAAGCCGAGCAGGTTCCTGCAACCCTATTCATGGTCGGCATGCACGCACAGGCTAGCGCCGCCAACAGAGCGCTCGTCCAGCGTGCCAGGCAGCTTCCTTTGGTGACGCTCGGCAACCACAGCTACAGCCATGCTTACAATCACTACCGGCATTTTTACGGCGACACCGAGGGTGTCGTCGCCGACATGGTACGGGCAAACGCGGTGCTCGGGTTGAAGCCCCTGCCGGGGCGCGACGTGTTCAGGCTGCCCTCCATGTCGAAGAACGACACTTCGCGTGGCCTCGCCCAGGAGGGGCGTGAAGAGCCCGATTACGAGTTTGTCGCGGCCTCAGGCTTCTATCTCTACGGCTGGGACCATGAATGGGTGCACAAGGACAACGGCGAGCCGGTGCAGAGCGTCGATCATCTGGTCAGCGAGATCGATCACCTGTTCGGCTATGGCCGCTTCGTCAAGCCCGGCAAGCTGATCCTGCTGATGCATGACGAGATGTTCCAGAACGCGTTCGACGGCAAGACGAAGCTGACAAACCTGATCACCGCTCTGAAGCTGCGCCATTACACTTTTGGGACAATCCAGGGCTACGACGACTGAGCCGGCAAAGACGGCAGGCTCTTCAGCGGATTGAGCATTGGCACACCAAGTGGCGCGAAATGACGCTCGTTGTCCGTCAGTATCGTTAAACCATGAACCTCGGCAGTGGCAGCGATCGCTATGTCTTCAAATCCAGGCCGGTGCGCCCTCGCCCGATCCAGGATTAGTCCGGCAGCATGCGCGGCGCGCAAATCGAAGGGAAGCACTCTTTCTCCATAAAGGTGCTGAACCGCTTGCCACCAGCCGCGCAGCGAGTTCGCCTTTGTTGTCGCACCCTCACGTTCGGCCTTCGCTATTCCAGCGGCAACTTCGGATGCGGTGACAACGGACAGGAACAGATGGTTGCTCGCCTGGTCGAGCCAAGTCGCCAATGCATGCCGATCCGCTTTCTTGGACGGCGCCATTGCCGAGATGATATTGGTATCCAGCAGAAACATCGACCGCGTTACAACGCGACCTTGCGAGCCGGTTTGCGGGAACGAGGCGGAATATCGCCAAGGTCACCAGGGAAGGCCGCCAACAATTGTCCAAAACTTGGCACGCGCGAAAGCCTTTCATAGTCTTCGAAAGACAGAATGACA
The DNA here is from genome assembly GCF_040320765.1 of Mesorhizobium sp. M0618. Classification (NCBI taxonomy): domain Bacteria; kingdom Pseudomonadati; phylum Pseudomonadota; class Alphaproteobacteria; order Hyphomicrobiales; family Phyllobacteriaceae; genus Mesorhizobium; species Mesorhizobium sp. M0618. The sequence goes on from NZ_JAMYQH010000034.1 coordinate 60,945, forward strand.
GCCTGCTTGCGCCCGTGACGGGTGATGACGGCAGGCGTCCCGGCGACGGCTTGATCGACCACCGCTGAAAGTGTTGCCTTGGCATCCTTCAACTGAATCTCGCGCATAGCTTGCTCCAAAATGACTAGAGTGGTCATATAGCAGAGCAACTCGGATCAAACAAGGCCTGTCGATCCCCCCAAGATCATCCCACATTCGCCCGCAACACGGCCAGCACCTGCGCGAACTCCGCCAGCCGCTCGTCGGACAGTCCGACCCGCAGCCGCTTGTCAAAGGAAAGCGCAGCCTTACGCAATGTCTCGAACATCGCTTCTCCGGCCGCGGTCAGTTCGACCAGATGAACCCGGCGGTTGACGGGATCACGGCGGCGCGTCAGCAGGCCCTGCGCCTCCATCGCGTTGAGATGGTGGGTCAACGTCGCGCCTTGGATGCCGATCATGCCGGCGAGTTCACGCTGATTGGCAAGCTTGCTCGACTTGACCGACAGCAGAGTGAGCCAGACCGGCAGCGTGCCACCGGCCTCGACCAGGGCAGCGTCGAAGGCCTGGGCAACCAGCTTGGCGGTTCGTCCGAGATTCATGCCGACTGGCGGGCGTTCGAAGGGTGTCATTGCAGGACACTAGACGGTGTCATGCACGGATGGAACTGGCGCGACTTATACATTGACATCTAACCATTTGATATCTAATTACCGAGAGATGGCGGGCTAAAGAGGAAATCCGGTTATGCAATATGTCTACATCGTCGTTATCGGCCTTCATCTCATGGCCGGTGTTTTCTGGGCAGGCACGACCATCGCGGTCGGCCGTGACCCGGACATCCGGGCGGAACGGTTCTTCCGGCCGCAAATGGGCGCTGCCGGTCTGGTTTTCCTGACCGGCATACTGCTCTGGTATTTCTTTCACGAGGGCGTTTTCGGCTCGATGGAGAAGGTGCTGGCGCTGGGCATCGTGACGGCCCTGATCGCCGCCGGCGTGCAAGGCGCGCTGGTGGGCTCAGCCAGTAGGCAGCTTGCCGGTGCCGATGCGGCAACGGAAAGCCAGTTGCGCGCGAAGATGACAAGAGGCGAGCGCATCGCCGGGGGGCTGCTGGTGCTGACCGTGCTGTGCATGGCCACGGCCAGAATGTTTTGAGCGCCGCCCACGCAGCACAAGCTCACAGAATCGTACGTTGTCTGGCGACGAGCCAATGACGTGCGGGCGCGCGGCCAGACCGAAGTACACGGGCTCTCGTACGCAGGTCCGGCGGCGTGCCACAATTTTCACGATGACGAAAGTCAGATTCGCAAACCGAACCTGATGCCGTCATAGATGGCGGCGTGGATGTTGCGCGAGGCTACCGCGTCGCCGATGCGGAACAGCACGAAGCCGCCTTCTGGATTGCGCTTGGGAAAGATGTCGCCACCACTCACCAGCCGCTCGTAGTCGACCGCACCGCCATTCTTCGACAGAGGCTTCAGCGATAGGTAGAGATCATCGAGCGGCAGCGTACCGTGCTCGACCACCACCTGGTCAACCCTGCGCTCGCCGCGCCAGCCATCGGCGAAATCCGAAGCCAGCTCTGCGATCAGTTGATTGCCCTCGCGCCGCACCGAACGCAGCCGCGTGTTGATGGTGATGGTGACGCCCTTTTCCTGAAAAGCCCTGATATAGGGCACATGGTTCATGCCGCCCATTTCCGGGGCAAAGAAACGCTCCGGCGATACAAGCTCGAGTTTCGAGCCATTATTGGCGATCAGTTCGGCGGCGCCCATGCCCTGATGGCCGCCATTGTCGTCATAGAGCAGCACATTTTCGGCCGGCTTGACGCTGCCGGCCATGATGTCCCAACTCGAGGTGACAAGGTTGTCGCCGGCCGTCAGCGGCGGGTTCTGCGGCAGACCGCCGGTAGCGACCACCACCACATCGGGCGACAGCGCCAGGACATCGTCTTTTTCCGCCCAAGTGTCGTAGCGGATCTCGACGCCGAGCCGGTCGAGTTCAGCCAGCCGCCAGTCGATGATACCGATCAGCTCCTTGCGGCGCGGGTTCTGCGTCGCCAATCGCACCTGGCCGCCGGCCTGGCTCGATGCTTCAAGCACCATCACCTTGTGGCCGCGCTCGGCCGCGACCCGCGCAACCTCCAGCCCGCCGGCGCCGGCTCCGACGACCACGATTTTCTGCTTCGGTCCTTCGGTCTTGACGATGATATGCGGGATTTCGGCCTCGCGGCCGGTCGCGGCATTGTGGACGCAAAGCGCTTCGCCGCCCTCATAGATGCGGTCGAGACAATAGGTGGCGCCCACGCACGGGCGGATCTCATGCTCGCGCCCCTCCATCACCTTTTTGATGATGTGCGGATCGGCGATATGGGCGCGGGTCATGCCGACCATGTCGAGCTTGCCGGTGGCGATGGCGTGGCGTGCGGTGGCCACGTCGGATATGCGCGCCGCGTGGAAGGTCGGGAATTTCGTCGCCGCCCTCACCTCTCCGGCGAAATCAAGATGCGGCGAAGAGCGCATGCCGGTTACCGGGATGACCTTGGTCAGCGCCGCATCGCTCTCGATCGAGCCACGAATGATGTTGAGGAAATCGACCTTGCCGGAGCCCGCCAGCCGCCTGGCGATTTCGATCCCCTCCGCCTTCGACAGGCCTTTTTCGAAATCTTCGTCGGCGACCATGCGGATGCCGACGACGAATTTGTCGCCGACAGCTGCCCGCACGGCATCGAGCACCATGTTGGTGAAGCGCAGGCGATTGTCCAGCGAGCCGCCGAATTCGTCGTCGCGATGATTGGTGGCCGGCGACCAGAAGCCGTCCATCAGATGGCCGTAGGATTCGAACTCGATGCCGTCGAGGCCGGCGGCCTCGCAGCGCTGGGCGGCTGAAGCATAGTCGGCGACGATGCGCTCGATGTCCCAGTCCTCGATCGTCTTCGGGAATGCGCGATGCGCCGGCTCACGCACCGGCGAGGCCGAGAGCACCGGCAGCCAGTCGGCCTTGTTCCAGCCGGTACGGCGGCCGAGATGGGTGATCTGGATCATCACCTTGCAGTCGTGCTCGTGGCAGGCGTCGGCGAGCTCGGCCAGCCACGGCACGATCCTGTCGTCATAGACATGCAGATTGCCGAAGGCGGCCGGGCTGTCGCGCGAGACGATCGCCGAGCCGGCGGTCATGGTCAGCGCCATGCCGCCCTTGGCCTTCTCTGCATGGTAGAGCCGGTAGCGCTGTTTCGGCATGCCGTCCTCGGAATAGGCCGGCTCATGGCTGGTCGACATGACCCGGTTCTTCAGCGTCAAATGTTTGAGCTGGTAGGGCTGGAGAAGCGGATCGTTGCTGGTCATCGTCTTCCTGCGGTTTCAAATTGTGCTAATGAGCGGCAAAATTCGTTTTCAAGCATGTCGTCCCGCAAGCAACTGCGGGCGCATGCGACAAGGATTGGGCCCATGATCGACACCAAAACCCTCACCCAGCTCGGCGCGCACGTCGAGACGCCACAAAGCCCCGAAGCAGCGGTCCTGGAGACCGTACCGTTTTCGCGCGGCGACGGCCCGCCGGCGATCGTGCGCTTCACCTGCCCGGAATTCACCTCGCTGTGCCCAGTCACCGGCCAGCCGGACTTCGCCCATATCGTCATCGACTACGCACCCGATGCGGCTCTGGTGGAATCGAAGTCGCTCAAGCTGTTCATGACCTCGTTTCGCAACCATGGCGCCTTCCATGAAGACTGCACCGTCATGATCGGCCGCCGCATCGTGGCGGCAACCAAGCCGCTGTGGTTGCGCATAGGCGGCTATTGGTATCCACGCGGCGGCATTCCGATCGATGTGTTCTGGCAAACCGGCGCTCCGCCCGAAGGCGCCTGGCTGCCCGACACCGGGGTGGCGCCCTATCGCGGGCGGGGTTGAGCTCGCCCATCATTCGCACTGATATTGGCTGAGTGCCCATTCGCCGGTCACCGACAGCAGGTCCGATATCTTCCAGTCGCCGTCGACCCTCTTGAATTTCCATTCCAGCCGGTGCGGGTTGCCCGATATGACGAAGGCGACGATGACCTTGGCCTGGTCGCCGTTGATCGCCTCGAGCGTCTTCAGGCTCTTGTCGATCTCGGCCTTGTCGTAATCGGCATTGTCGAGCGCCATGTTGGGGTCGAGGCACTCGCCCTGCCCGGATTTGCGCAAGGCGTCGCTCTTGTCGAGCACGGTTTTGGCCGGATCGATGAAATGGCTTCGCTCGGCTGGATCGATCTCCAGCCCGACCTGATCGTAAAACGGCCGCACCACAGCGGTCGGCGAGCCCGGCTGGATCGGTGCGGCCGGCGCGGCTTCGGCCGGCGACCATCCAACCGGCGGCGTGACCGGTTCCGCCGCTCCGCCCGGCGTATTTGCGGGCGGTGCCCCGCTGTCGCCCGGCTGGGTGCCGGCCGGGGCGTTTGCCGGCGGCGCACCCAACAGGCCTTGCGCGGTGGCGCCGCTCAGAGCCGCCAGCAGGCACACACCCGACAGCGCCAGGAACCGGCGATGGGCCATCGCTTCACTCCGGCGCCTGGCCGGCCATGCATTCCAGCGCGCTGAGCGTCCAGTCGCTGGTCTTGGAAGCGATGTCCGATATCTTCCACTTGCCGTCGATCTTCTTGAGCGACCAGAGCATTTCACGTTTGGAATCGTCGCCTTCCGAAAACAAGCTGAAGGATGCCGTGACCTGTGCGTTATCGCCATCCAGCTTCTCAGACAGTTTCAGCGTTTTCGAGACGGTTTTCTGATCGAAATCCTGGGCGTCGAGACCAGGATCGAAATCGATGCAGGCGACCTGGTCCGGGTTCTTCTTCGTTGCCTGGTCGTTCAGCTCGAACAGTTTCGTCACCGGTTCGGTGAACCGGTCCCGATATTGTTCGTCGGCCTCGAACTTGACCGCCGGGACATAGAAGAACTTCACCGCGTCGGACGCCGGTCCGGCGACGGCGCCGGCCGGAAGGGCTATCGAAAGGGCGGCAACGAGCACTGTCAGTCTCATGCAGAATCTCCGGCTTTTGATGGCTTGAGCCTATCAATACCACGTATCCTGCATATCGGCTTTTTTGCGGCTCATGAAGTCCTGCAGCGCCTTGTTTCAGCCGTCCAGCCAGACATTCTGAAGGTCCATCTCGAATGTCTGGTGGACACCATAGTTCTTCACCTTCTTGTTCTGATGGCTGTAGAGCTTCTGCCAGAACGGCTGAATAATGACGCCCGAATCCTGCAGGATCTGCTCGACATCCTTCATGACCTCGCGTCGTTTCTCCACGTCGATGAGCGATAGCGCCTGCTTGAGCTTGGCGTCGAAATCGGGGTTGGAATATGCCGATTCATTCCAGGCCTCGCCGGTGCGATAGCCGAGCGCCAGCACCTGGACGCCAAGCGGGCGCATGTACCAGATCGTCATCGAATAGGGATATTTCGTCCAGTCGTTCCAGAAGGTCGAACCCGGCAGCACCGTGCGCTTCACCTTAATCCCGGCATCGCGCAGCTGGCCGGCAATGGCGTCGCCGGTATTCTTCTGCCAATCGTCCTCGATGGTGATCAGCTCATGCTCGAAGTCAGCCTGTCCGGCTTCCGCCATCAGCTTCTTGGCGCCGGCGGCGTCGCGTGTCTTCTTGGGCAGCGGATAGTATTCCGGATGGATCGGGGCAACGTGGTGGTTTTCACCAGGGGTGCCTCGCCCGGCGTAACCAAGTTGGAGGACCGCATTGTTGTCGACGGCCATTTGCAGGGCGTTGCGCACCCGCTTGTCGTCATAGGGCTTGTGGGTAATGTTGGTGCGCGCAACCAGCGTCGTCGCCGTCGCCACCTCCGATTTCACCAGATCCATCTTGTCGAGAATGTCGATGAAGTCGGCGGGCGACTCGAAATTGAGGTCGATCTCACCCGATTCGAACGCGTTAACGGTGGCGTTGAAATCGGTGCCGTAGTCGATGAACTCGACGCTGTCGAGCGGCGCTTCACCACCCCACCATTTGCCATTCTCACGACGCTTGACGACCGCCTTCTGGCCGACATCGTAGGAGACCAGTTCGAACGGTCCCGTGCCGATCGGCTTCTTGATCGGATCGGCACCATCGGCATCGAAGCTGCGATGGACGACGAGCGCCGGATAGTCGGTGAAATTCGGGATCAGTGAAATGTCTGGTTCGCTTAGCTTCAGCTTGACCGTGTTGTCGTCGACCTTGGTGATCGCACCATCCCTGGCCTTGCCGGTCTTTGTGTCGATCAGCGCGCCGACACGGGCGGCCATGGAATTGCCGGCGACATTCTTCTCGCACCAGCGCGTCAGATTGTGAGCGACGTCATCGGCGTTGAAGGCATCGCCGTTGTTCCATGTGATGCCCTTGCGCACATGCAGCACATATTCGGTGGCGTCGTCATTGATATCCCAGCTTTCGAGCAGGACCGGCTCGAAGGTGAACTGCCTGGTGTAGCGGACAAGCGGCTCCAGCCAGCAGCGCGAAATGTTCGCCAGCTCAACCCAGTCGTAGGTGCGCGGATCCTTCTGCCCCTTCACCGACATCGAGACGCGCAGCGTTCCGCCTTTCTTCGGCTCTTCGGCCAAGGCCCGATCCGGCACGGCAAGACCGATCATGCCATAGGCAAGCGCCGTCGATGCGCCGAAGGCGCTTGCCAGCGCCAGGAACTCGCGCCGGTCGACACGACCCGCGCGTGCTTCGACCGCCATTGCCTCGATAGCGCTCGGCACGCGATCGCCACTGCTTCTGAAGAATGCCATTTTTTCCTCCCGTCTGGTTCCCTTGATCTTGGTTCTTCGCGTCAACTGACGCTGTCCGGCAGCCTCTCCTCGCGCCGCGCGATGAAATCCATCAGGCCATCGGCGATGCCTTCATCGAGCTTCGGCTCCTCGTAATCCGCCAGCATGTTGCGCGCCTTCTCGCGGCCGCGCGTGTCGTGGTCCTTCGCCCCTTCCGCCTTCCACTGTTCGAACGAATTGAAGTCCATGATCGAGGGCATGAAGAAGGCGGATTCGAAATGTTCGAGCGTATGCTGGGTGCCGAGGAAATGGCCCTGCGGTCCCACCTCGCGGATGGCCGCCATGGCTTCCTTGAAATCGTCGAACGGCAGACCGCCGGCATATTTGTACCAGCCGATGAGCTGTTCGCAGTCGGTGGCGAATTTCGAATAGCCGCAGGTCAGGCCGGCCTCGAGCCATCCCGCGGAGTGCCAGATGTAGTTGGCGCCGGCGAGGATGGCGGCATGCATCAGCATGTTCGCCTCGTAACCCGCCTGGGCGTCGTTGAGCTTCGACCCGACATGAAAGCCGGACGTGCGCCACGGCAGCCGGTATTTCCGCGCCAAGGCTCCCATCAGATACATCATCTGCGCCGCCTCGGGCGTGCCGCCCATCGGAGCGCCGGTCTTCATGTCCACCGTGACCATGAACTGCCCGTAGATCTGCGGCGACCCTGGGCGCAGCAGTTGCGTGAAGGCGACGCCCGCCAGCGCTTCCGCATTGACCTGCGCAACCGCGCCCACGGCGGACGCCGAAGTCGAGGCGCCGCACAGTGCGAAGGGTGCGAGGATCAGCGGCTGGTTGCTTCGGGCATAGACCTTCATCGCGTCCAGCATGGTGGCGTCCCACACCAGCGGCGAATTGCAGTTGGTGATGGACACCAGGACCGGATTGTCGCGGACGTAATCCTCGCCGAACACGATGCCCGCCATCGCCATCGTGTCTTCCGCCCGTTCCTTGGACGTGACGATGCCCATGAACGGCTTGTCGGAATGCTTAAGCGCGGAATGGATGATGTGGAGGTGACGCTTCGGTACCGCGATTTCCATCGGCTCGCAAATGACCGAACTCGATGAATGCAGCGCCGGCGCCATGTAGGCGAGCTTGTGGAAATTGTTGAGGTCGGCCAGCGTGCCGTAGCGCCTGTTGTTGTCGAGGTCACGCACATAGGGCGCGCCATACATCGGCACGAAGATGGTATTGTTGCCGCCCACCCGCACCGTACGCTGCGGATTCCTCGCATTGAGCGTGAACTCCGACGGGACCTTCGATACCAGTTCCATCAGCAGGGCCCGGTCGATCCGCACACGAGTTTCCGAGACATCCGCGCCCGCCGCCTTCCACAGCGCGATAGCCTCGTCGTCGCGGAATTCGCATCCCACCTCTTCGAGGATCAAGAGCGACTCCTCGTGGATCAGCTCGACCGCCTCATCGGGGACCATCTGGTAGACGGGGATCTGGCGGACCAGGGTCGGGAACGACGTTACAGGGGCTCCGCGCAGCGCCTTGCGCCCCAGGCGGCCGCCACTGCGGCGGTTGGCATGTTCGGTCACTTCAGGGGCCGGTGCGTTCATGGCAACTCCATTCCACTCATGAAGGAGCCTAGCGCGACGAAATGGTGATGTGACGCTGGAAAATCCTGATCTCTTGTATAAGCTCAGCTTATGCGAAGCCTGCGCCACCTCCTGCCTTCGGCCGGCAGCCTGATCGTCTTCGAGGCGGCCGGGCGGCTGTCGAGCTTCACCGCCGCCGGCCGCGAGCTCGGCATGACGCAGGCCGCCGTCTCCTATGCCGTGCGCGGGCTGGAAGAACAGCTGGGCGCCAAGCTGTTCCAGCGCCGCCACCGCCAGGTTCTCCTGACCGAGGCCGGCGAGCGCTTCCATGCCGACGTCTCGTTGGGGCTTTCGCACATCCGCAAATCGGCGGAGGATCTGCGCCTGCAGGCAACCGGCGGTCATGTCACGCTGGCCGCCTCGACCGCCTTCGGTTCGTTCTGGATGATGCCGCGCCTGCAGCAGTTCCGCGACGAACTGCCGGGCATCGACCTGCGTATCCAGACCGCCGACCGCGACCTCGACATCATCGCCGAAGGCATTCCGCTCGGCGTGCGCGGCGGCGCGCCGCGGGACTGGCCGGACTATCACTCGTTGCCGCTGGCTGACGAGGAGATATTTCCCGTCGCCGGCACCAGCTATGCGGCAAAGTTCGGCCTGCCCAAATCCGCTGCCGAACTGGCCACGCACCGCCTCATTCATCTGGAGGAGCCGTATCGCGAGGCGGCCAGCTGGGACGAATGGTTCCAGTCGGCGGGCGCCAATCTCAGCGATACCGCGCGCGGCCTGCGCATCAACGATTACGGCCTGGTGATCCAGGGCGTCATGGAAGGCCAAGGCATCGCGCTCGGCTGGCGGCACCTCGCCGAGCGGTTGCTGGCGTCGGGCTTGCTGGTGCCGGTGACGGATCATGTGCTGAAGACCGGCAAGGCGTTCTATGTCGTCTGGCCGAAGAACCGGGAACTCAGCGACAACGCCCGCAAGGTGCGCGACTGGCTGGCCGCTCAGGCATGAGGGGCAGTGCCTCCCAGTCCCTTGGAAGTCGGCGGGACAGCACCCCCCTCTGTCCTGCCGGAGATCTCCCCCGCAAGTGGGGAGATTGGCAGTTCCAGCCTCGCCACCCTTCCTGCAGCGCTGCAGATTGGCGAAAGCCGTGGCGACATCCGATCTCCCTCCTTGCGGGGGAGATGGCCGGCAGGCCAGAGGGGGGTGCTGTCCCGCCAGCATCATCGCTATTCCGCCGACATCGAATGCTTCCTCATCGGCGTCGAATCCGCCTATAGTGGCGCCATGCCCATCCGCCAGCTTTCCGAAACGATGATCAACCAGATCGCCGCCGGCGAAGTCATCGAACGTCCGGCGAGCGTGGTCAAGGAACTGGTCGAGAATGCGCTCGATGCCAGTGCTTCACGCGTCGAGATCGTCACAGCCGGCGGCGGGCTGAACCTGATCCGCGTCACCGATGACGGCTCCGGCATTCCCGAACGGGAGCTGGCGCTGGCAATCGCACGTCACTGCACCTCCAAGCTGACCGAGGATATCAACGACATCCGCTCGCTGGGCTTCCGCGGCGAAGCGCTGCCGTCGATCGGCTCGGTGTCGCGACTGTCGATCCGCTCGCGCACGGCAGCAAGTGACAGCGCCGCCGAGATCGGCATCGAGGGTGGCCGCGTCCTGCCTGTCAGGCCGGCGGCGGCCAATCGCGGCACCACGGTCGAGGTGCGCGACCTGTTCTTCGCAACGCCGGCCCGATTAAAGTTCATGAAGGGCGAGCGCGCCGAAAGCTCGGCCACCAGCGATGTGGTCAAGCGCATCGCCATCGCCTTCCCCGCCGTGCGCTTCACGCTGGCCGGCTCGGACCGCTCGACGCTGGAATTGCCGGCGGCGGATGACAACGCCGCAGGCAGCCTGCGCCGTGTCGCTCAGGTGATGGGTGCCGACTTTCCGGACAATTCCATTGCCCTCGACGCGATGCGCGAAGGCGTGCATCTGACCGGCCACGTGTCGATCCCGTCCTTCACCCGCGCCAACGCGCTGCAGCAATATGCCTATGTGAACGGCCGTCCGGTGCGCGACAAACTGATCGCCGGCGCCATACGCGGTGCCTATGCCGACGTCTTGCCGCGCGACCGCCATGCGGTGACGGTGCTGTTCCTGACGCTCGACCCGGCCATCGTCGACGTCAATGTCCATCCGGCCAAGGCCGATGTGCGCTTCCGCGATCCCGGCCTTGTGCGCGGACTGATCGTCGGGGCAATCCGACAGGCACTGGCCGATGCCGGCGTCCGCGCCGCCACCACGGGGGCCGCCGGCATGATGGCGGCGTTCCGGCCAGGGGCCGCATCCTACGGCCACAGCGGACCGGCAAACGGCCACCGCAGCTACGACGCGGCCTACCGCGCGTCGGGTCCGTCCGGCTTCGATCCTGTCCGGTCGTCGCAGCGGCCGCTCGATATGGGTTTCGAGGGTGCGGGCTTCGAGCAGCGCGGCTTGCGTGAAAACGAGCAAGCGGCTTTCGATGCCGGTTCGCTTGCCAGCGCCGATGCACGCGCAGGGCAGGATGAAGCGGCCGAGACCCTGCTCGGCGCGGTGCTGGGCGCGGCGCGCGCCCAGGTGCATGAGAACTACATCGTCGCCCAGACCAGGGATTCGCTCATCATCGTCGACCAGCATGCGGCGCATGAACGGCTGGTCTACGAGGCGCTGAAGAATGCGCTGCACTCGCGCCCGGTGCCCTCGCAGATGCTGCTTCTGCCCGAGATCATCGACCTGCCGGAGGAGGATGCCGAGCGGCTTGCGCTGCATTCGGAAACGCTGGCCCGCTTCGGTCTCGGCATCGAGCGCTTCGGCCCCGGCGCCGTCGCCGTGCGCGAGACGCCGTCGATGCTGGGCGAGACCAATGTCGGGCAATTGGTGCGCGACCTCGCCGACGAGATCGCCGACAACGACACGGTCGACACGCTGAAGGAGCGGCTGGACAAAATAGCCGCGACCATGGCCTGCCACGGCTCTGTGCGCTCCGGCCGCCTGCTCAAGGCCGAGGAGATGAATGCCCTGCTGCGGCAGATGGAGGCGACGCCCGGCTCGGGCACCTGCAACCACGGCCGGCCAACCTATATCGAACTCAAGCTGGCGGATATCGAGCGGCTTTTCGGGCGGCGATAGCTGCGGACGGATTGCGGGCCATCGCTTCGCCGCTCGATGCCGGCACGTCAAGAAGGTCCCAGGCCGGCCGACAATGCCGTCACCCGCGATTTTCGCCTGGCGGCCTGAGCAGCGCGATCGCAGCCGCCGCCAGCAGGAGGATCGCACCGGCGATTTCAGCCCAGCCGACCGCCTCGCCGAAAAGCCAGGCTCCTGCCGCCAAAGCGACGATCGGCGAAACGAAGGCGTAGAGCCCGGCACGGACGGTGCCCCAATCACGCATCAGCACGAGATAGAGCGTATAGGCGACGATCGTGCCAAACAGCGACAGGAACAGCAGACTGCCGATGGCGGCCGGCGTGTGCAGCGCCTCGAGCGTCTCACCCGAGATCGGCTCCAGCACGAGCGACAGCGCAAGCAGTGCAACACCGCCGATCGCAGCCTGGACCATTGTCAGCGCCAGTGGTTTGACCGCGCCCACCAGCGGGCGCGAAACCACGCTGCCGAAGCAATAACAGGCGGTCGCAACGACGATCGCAGCGAGCCCGATGCCGCTCGAACTGCTTCCCGCGCCAAGCCGCGCCCAGAACAGCCCAACCAGCCCGATGCTGCCGATAGCGAGCGCGGAAGCGTGGCGCCAGGTCGGTCGCTCCTCGCCGGTGAATGCGGCAATCGCGAACAGCAGGATCGGGATCAGCGCCAGGTTGACCAGCCCCGACAATCCCGAGGGCACGTGCTGCATTCCCCAGAAAAGCAGACCGTAGGTGCCGGTATTGACCAGCAATGCCGAGACCACCGTTCGCCCCGTTCGCCCGTGGGCGAATGCCGCGCCGGCTCCACGCACCGCTGTTGCCAGAAGCGCGGCGGTCAGCAAATAGCGCGCCGCCGCCAGCAGTAGCGGAGGCACGTCATTGAGACCGAGCTTGATCGCCGCCCAGGTCAGCCCCCAGATCAGCGACATCACCGCGAAGAAGGCGAGATTGCGAACCACCAGATTCGCCGCTCAGCGCAGTCCCTGACGATCGACAAGTATCCGGTGGATGTCGATCCGCTCCGGCAGCTCGATCAGGAACTCGGCATCGCGGTCCAGATGATGGACTTTGGTCGGTTCGCCTCTGGTAAAGGCCGTCATCGCTTGCATGTCGGCCCAATACGAGATGGTTGTGAACCACGTCTCGGCATCGCGGTCTTCGCGCAGCAATTGGACGCCAAGCGCCGTCTTCTCGAGGGGCGGAATACCCTCGGCACGCAGGTATGGCTCATAGGCGTCGGCGACGTCGCGGCGGGTGCGACCGCGCCAGATGCGCGCGATGGTCGGTTTGGTCGGCATGAGGTTCTCCTTCAGACAGGGGACAGCAACTGAGCGCAGCAAGCGACGCCGGGTGGGATCAGGCGTGAACACGAGCCAGGAACTCGCGGACCAGCGGCATCGCGTCGTCGAAATGTGTCTCGAGCAGCCAGTGACCCGCCCCTTCGATCAGATGCAGTTCCGCATCGGGCAGATCGCGATGATAGGCCCGTGCCGACGCCGCGGGCATATAGCCGTCCTCTGGCCCCCAAAGGATCAGCGTGGGCGGGTGGTATTCACGCAAATAAGCCTGGTAGCGCGGAAACCAGGTCAGATTGGCTTCCAGCTTCTCCATCAGACCGACGGCGATCTGCTGGCGAACCGGCGTGTTCATCAATGGCCAGTGAAGGCTCCAGAGATCGGGCGGCACGCGCGTGGCAACGTCGTCAGCCACTTCCCCGATGAACTCGGCCCGGAACCCATCCTCGCTCACGGCGGCCTCGAGCGGACGGTGCCTGTCGGGCGTCTTGTCGGTCCACCAAGCCTTGATCGTGGCGTATTTGGGGCCAAGCACGTCCTCGTAGATGTCGCCGTTCTGGATGATCAGGGCGCTGATCCGCTCCGGATGCGAGATCGCATGCCGGAGTCCTATCTGCGAGCCATAATCATGCAGCCACAAGGCGTAGCGTTCGAGACCGAATTCACCGGCAAGTTTGGAAAGCACGTCGGAATAGGCGTCGAAATCATAGCCAAAGGCGGCCGGATCTGGTGTGCCACTGTATCCGAAGCCCGGCCAGTCGAATGCAATCGTTCGCCAGCGGTCGGCGAGCGCCGGCATCAGTCGGCGGAATTGGAACGAAGAGCAGGGATAGCCGTGCGGCAACAGCAAGACAGGTGCTTCTGGCGGCCCTGCCTCGCGATAAAAAATGGATAGATCATCCAGTTGCATGCGTCGGTGCGTCGTTGCACCCGGCATTCGGACCTCCGTCGAATAAACACCGGCTAAACGCCTTTGACCGAGGGATCGTTCCGAATGAGGGAAACGGCAATATGGATCAGGCCGGATCTCCGGATGACCAGCAAGGCAGGCAAAGGCGCAACTCCCGCCCGGGGAATGGCTCCGACTTACCAAATCATCTCTTCAAATTCACCACGATGACACCGCCCAGCGCCAGCGCGCCGCCGATTATGCCGAGCAGCGTCGGGACTTCGCCCAGCCAGAAGAAGCCGATCAGCGCGGACATCGGCGAGACCAGATAGAGGAAGTTGGAGGCACGTGCGGCGGGCAGACGCGACAGCGCGGTCGCCCAGGCGGCATAGGCGATCAGGCTGGGCACGATGCCAAGAAAGATGACGGCGCCGAGGCCTGCCGTGTCGGCAACCGCCGCCTGCGAAAAGGCCGACGGCAGGAAGGGCGCCAAGCATAGTGCGCCGAGCACCATGTTCGAAGCCGAAATGGTCAACGGATGATGGCGGGCAAACAGCGGCTTCTGGACGATAGTGTTGACGGCCGAGCACAAGGCCGAACCAAGCACCAGAAGAGCACCGGTGTTGAAAGACAGGCCATGCCCGTCGGCCATGGCGATGACGCCAATGCCGGCGAAGGAAATCACCGTGCCGGCCCAGGCCATGCCCGAAAAGCGCTCGCCCAGCAGGACCATCGCCATGATGGCGGTGAAGATCGGGCTGACATTGATGATGAAGCCGGCGGCACCGGCCGAGACGGTCAGTTCGCCGAAATTGAGCATGACGGTATAGAGCCCGACGAAGATGGCGCCGCCAAAGACAAGGCGCCACACTTCGTCGAGCCTGGGCAGCACCGGGCGCTTGACGGCCAGGAAGATCGCCGCCGGCACCGCGGCGATGGCAAAGCGCAATGCACCCAATTCCAGCGGTCCGAAGGCGGCGAGACCGGCTCGGATGGCGGGAAAGGCAGAAGCCCAGCCGACCACCGTCAGCGCGACAGCAATGGCTGCCGTGGTGTCCATCCGCTGTGTCGAATTCAACGTTCCCGTCATCGCGCTCATCTCACTGCCCTCGCATTCTTCGGTCCTGAGAGGCAGAAAACGCCATTTCAGGCCAGTTGACAAACGACCAAATCGAGGATCACCTGTGACTATGGATCACAGCTCGGACACAATGGTGCCGCTCGAGACGCTGCGCGCCTTCGATGCGGCGGCGCGGACAGGCAGCTTTTCGGCGGCCGCCGAAAAGCTCAACATCACCCATGGCGCCGTCAGCCGGCAGATCGCCAAGCTCGAGGACTGGCTGGGATTGAAAGTCTTCGACCGTGGTGCGCGCGGCGTCTCGCTGACGATCGAGGGGAACCGGCTGCATCTGCGCACGGCGGAAGCCTTTGCGCTGATATCGACCCATTCCGACCGCTGGGTCGAGCCGCGTGGCACCGCCGTGGTGCGACTGACCTCGATCCCCTCGGTCAGCGGACTGTGGCTGATGCCGCGCATGGCGGCTCTGGAGAACAATCCCTCGAAGCTGCGCATCGTGCTCGATGTCGACATCCGCCAGGCCGACCTTGCCGATGAGGGTATCGATCTCTCCATCCGCTGTGGACGCGGCGGCATTCCGGGCCGCGTCTCGGTGCAGCTTTTCGAGGAACATGTCTTCCCCGTCGCGTCACCCGGGCTTGCCCGCGAGATCGGCCGCGGCGACCCGGCCCGGCTGCTCAAATATCCGCTGATCAACGATTCCGACGCGTCTGCCTGGCGCGCCTGGTTTGCCGCGCAAGGCATGGATTATCGCCCGCGCCCGCAGGACCGCCGCTTCGAGGACTACAATCTGGTGCTCGACGCCGCCGCCTATGGGCTGGGCATCGCGCTGGCACGCCCACCCCTGACCGGGCATCAATTGCAATCGGGCCGCATCACTCCCGTCGATGAGCGCACCGCGCTCAATCCGGTGTCCTACTGGCTTGACCGGCCGATCGGGCGGCCGCGTGCCGCAGCCGCCGACCTCGCCCGCCGCATCGCGGCAGAGGCCGGGCTGGCTCCGGACAAGATCGAGGCGTTTATCGAAGCCGAGCGATAGGCCTCTCGGACATATATCGAGAACCGGCCGATTCGAAGCTCAGCGAAGCAACAACAGAACGAACCCGAGGATCACGGCTCCCAGAAAACCGGCCATTATCGAAACAAAGCCAATTTTCACCAGCAACTGCTCAGGGTTCGGCACCGCACCATGGGATTGATTGGCCGGCCTGTGCCTGCCCGCCAATGTACCCAGGGCGGCAGCGTTGCGCGGGACTGGAGCCTGCGGCGGGATAAGCGACAGCAATGACAGCCCCGCAAGCTTTGAACTGACCCCTTAAAGTTGGACAGTTTAAGGTGGCGGCAGATTTAAGGGCTGGGTTCTGTATTGCACAGGGCTCAGCCCTTTC
>NZ_JAMYQH010000035.1:0-72751 GCF_040320765.1 Mesorhizobium sp. M0618
GGCCTCCACTCCAGCCAGCATCTTGAATCACAAAACAGACAAATCGGGAATCCCCTTCGATTCCATCAAGCCGTGAACCGCTCTAAGTGTCTGTTTTTTCTGGTCGGAGTGGCAGGATTTGAACCTGCGACCCCCTCGTCCCGAACGAGGTGCGCTACCAGGCTGCGCTACACTCCGTGACCAGACCGCGGGCTTATAGCCGCCACACTTCGTTCCTGCAAGCGGCATGGCGGCACTTCTGTCGCATTTCGTAGGCTTTCGTCGAGCATAGCCCTAAAGGCTCGGATTCCCTCCTGGGATAAACGTGGCTTAAAGCCTTCTGTGCTAAGCCGCAGTCCTCGACAACTCGTAATTTCCGTCACTCGGAGTTTTCCAGTCTTGTCCTTCAGCATCGTTGGCGACGCCCGGCCCAACAGTTTCGAATTCGAAACCGAAGCGCTGATCAAGGCGTCCGGCTTTCGCGAATATGATGCGCGCTGGTGGTTCGGCCATCCCGGTTCCGCGCAACTGCCGGAGCTCAATCTGATCGGCGTCCAGGCGCTCGGCATGGGGCTTGGCACGCTGATTCGCCGTGTCGGTGCCGGTCCCGATATCGTCACCGGGCATGATTTCCGCTCCTATTCGCTGTCGATCAAACTGGCGCTGGTGTCCGGTTTGATGGCAGCAGGCGCACGGGTGAGGGACATCGGACTGGCGTTATCGCCGATGGCCTATTTCGCCCAGTTCGCACTGGACGTGCCTTCGGTCGCCATGGTCACCGCCTCGCATAACGAGAATGGCTGGACCGGCGTCAAGATGGGCGCGGCGCGGCCGCTGACTTTCGGACCGGAAGAGATGAGCGCGCTGAAGGCGATCGTGCTGGCTGGTGATTTCGATCTCGTCGGCGGCGGCTCCTACGATTTCGTCCGCGATTTTCGCGCCACTTATCTCGACGATTTGACCCGCGACAAGCGCATCACGCGAAAGCTGAAAGTGGTCGCCGCCTGCGGCAACGGCACCGCCGGCGCCTTCGCGCCGCAAGCGCTGCAGCGCATCGGCTGCGAGGTCATCGCGCTCGACGTCGAGCTCGACCATACATTTCCGCGCTACAATCCCAATCCCGAGGACATGCGGATGCTGCATGCCATCCGGGACAAGGTGCTGGCATCAGGCGCCGACATGGGCCTTGGCTTCGACGGCGATGGCGACCGCTGCGGTGTCGTCGACAATGAAGGCAATGAAATTTTTGCCGACAAGGTCGGTGTGATGCTGGCAAGGGATATTTCCAGCCAGCATCCCAACTCGACCTTCGTCGTCGACGTCAAATCGACCGGCCTGTTCCATACCGACGCAATGCTGCGCGCCAATGGCGCCGTCACTGACTATTGGAAAACCGGCCATTCCTACATCAAGCGCCGCGTCGCCGAACTCGGTGCTGTCGCCGGTTTCGAAAAGTCGGGTCATTTCTTTTTCAATCCGCCGATCGGGCGCGGATATGACGACGGCCTGGTCACCGCCATCGCCATCTGCCAGATGCTGGATCGCAGCCCGGGCAGTTCGATGGCCGATCTTTATCGCGCGCTGCCGCTGACCTTTGGCACGCCGACCATGTCGCCGCACTGCGCGGACGAGGTGAAGTATGGTGTGGTCGAACGGGTGGTTGCCGATTTTCAGGCCATGAAGCGGGATGGAAGGGTTTTCGCTGGGCAGAAGATCGCAGACCTCATCACCGTCAACGGCGTGCGCGTCGTCGCCGACGACGGCACCTGGGGGCTGGTGCGCGCCTCGTCGAACAAACCGGAACTGGTCGTGGTGGTCGAAAGCCCGGTGTCGTCGCAGCGTCGACGGGAGATGTTCGAGGCTGTCGACGCCGTGCTGCGCCGCAGCTCCGAGGTGGGCGCCTACAACCAGACCTTTTGAATGGTAGTTGAATGACCGAGCGGATCGTCAGTTTTGTCATGAGCGGTGGCGTCGGCTCGCGGCTGTGGCCGCTGTCGCGCGAGGACAACCCCAAGCAGTTCCACGATCTGTCCGGCGACGGCTCGATGCTGGCCAAGACCTTGCGTCGGCTGACCGCCCGGCTGGAAGGCGGAACGCCGATCTTCCTGATCGCCGCGGAGCGCCATGCTGATCGCGTTCACGCCGATCTTGCTGGTCTCGACCTCGCCGGCGGCGGTCCGCTGTTCGAGCCGACCGGGCGCAACACAGCCGCCGCCGTCGCACTGGCGACGCTGCGCACACTGTCCGAATTCGGCGATAGCCTGGTGCTGGTGGTGCCATCGGATCACGAAATATCCACCGCAAGCCAATTCTGGCAGAGCGTAGAAGCCGGCACCGAGGCAGCACGCGAGGGCAGGCTGGTGGTGTTCGGCATCAAGCCGACGCAACCAGAGACCGGCTACGGCTATATCGAGGTCGCGGCCGAAAGCGGCGGCACCTTCGACGTGTCGCGCTTCGTCGAAAAGCCGGATATTGCGACTGCGCAGAGCTATCTCAAGGCCGGAAATTTCTACTGGAACACCGGCATCTTCCTGTTTCGCGCCCGCACCATGCGTGACGCCTTCATAGCGTTGCAGCCGGATATCTGGCAGGCCACCGAAGCAGCCTACAAGGCAGCGACATCGGATCTGTCCGGCCTTTACATGCCGCTGGAACTCTACGCCGCCATTCCGTCGAATTCGATCGACTACGCCATCATGGAGCGGGCAAAAGACATCGCCATGGTGCCGGCCGGCTTCCGCTGGAACGATCTCGGCTCGTGGCAGTCGCTGCTCGATGTCGGCCCCGCCGACGACCGGGGCAATGTCATCATCGGCGATGTCGTCGCTATCGATTGCGAGAATTCCTACATTCGCAGTGACGGCCGCCTGCTGTCGGCGATCGGCATGAAGGACATCGCCATCGTTTCGACATCGGATGCCACCTTCGTTGCCCCGGTCAGCCACAGTCAACACGTCAAGAAGATCGTCGAGCAGCTCGAAAAATCGGGTCGCCTGGAAACCAGGTTCACGCCGGCGCATGACCGCGTTATCGAAAGCGGCGCCTGGCGCCGGCGCGTGCATCACTGGCTGTTTCAGGAGACCTTGCCGCTGTGGTCGACATCGGGGGTCGACGAACGCCATGGCGGCTTTCACGAAGCGCTCGGCCTGGACGCCTCGCCGTTGATGAAGCCCAAGCGCATGCGCACCATGGCAAGACAGGTCTATGCTTTCGCCGTCGCCCGGGCGCGCGGCTGGGACGGCCCGGCCGATCGGTTGATCAGCCACGGCATCGCCTTCATGGCCGGCAAGGGCCGCACCGACAAAGGCGGCTGGGTTCGCACGCTGAATGTCGACGGTTCGGTCGCCGACGCCACCGAGGATGCCTACGATCATTCCTGCGTGCTCCTGGCACTGGCGCATGCGCATATGTCAGGCAATCCCGACGCCTTGCGCCTCGGCGAGGAAACCTTCGCCTTTCTCGATGCGCATCTCGAAGACAGCCGCATGACCGGCTTTCTTGAGACATCGGACGGCAAAGGCGAGCGCCGCTCCAACCCGCATATGCACCTGCTCGAGGCCTTTCTCGCCTGGCACCAGGCGACCGGCGAGCGCGCCCATCTGCGGCGCGCGGCACGTATCATCGACCTCTTCCGCAGTCATTTCTTCGATCCGGAAAGCTGGACGCTTGGCGAGTATTTCGATGCCGAATGGAAACCCTCCACCGGCGAGAAAGGGTCATGGACCGAGCCCGGCCACCATTTCGAATGGGCCTCTTTGCTGGTAGATTTCGCCGGGCGTAGCGGCCAGGCCGAGTTGAGCGGCTTTGCCCGAAAACTTTACGCGTCGGCCACTGCCAATGGCCTCAACCGCGCCACCGGGCTTGCCTATGGCGCCGTCTCCAGGCAAGGCCTGCCGCTCGACCTGATATCCCGCAGTTGGCCGCAGGCCGAAGCCGTGAAGGCGGCGATCGCGCTGGATGGCTCTGGCGGCCCCGATCTCAAGCCGGAAATCGAAGCGCGCGTCGGCCGGCTGTTCCGCTGGCACATCGACCCGGCGCCGCTCGGCCTGTGGATCGATCGCATCGACGAGCGCGGCCGCTCGCTGGCATCGGACGTTCCTGCCAGCATCTTCTATCATCTGGTCTGCGCGCTGACGCAGTATCTTGATGGGACGGTGGAGAAGGGATGAGCCCGTATTGAGAGGCCGGCCTCTCAATACGGGCTCGCTACATCCCCAGTCTCGACATACACCGACTTCAGCTGCGAATAGAGAGCCAGCGCTGCCAGCGAATTCTCACGTCCGATGCCTGACTGTTTGAAGCCGCCGAACGGGATTTCCACCGGCGTCAGATTGTAGGCGTTGATCCAGCAGGTGCCGGCCTGCAACTCGGCGATGACGCGGTGGGCGCGCGGCAGGTCGCGCGTGAAGACGCCGGCAGCGAGGCCGAACTCGGTGTCGTTGGCGCGGTCGATCACCTCGTCCTCGCCATCGAATTTCAGCACGCTCATCACTGGTCCGAAAATTTCTTCACGGGCGATGCGCATGCCATCGGTGACGCCGGTGAACACCGTCGGCTCGACGAAGAAACCGCCCTGAAAACCTTGCAACGAAGGCACGTTGCC
Organism: Mesorhizobium sp. M0618; assembly: GCF_040320765.1. Lineage (NCBI taxonomy): Bacteria > Pseudomonadati > Pseudomonadota > Alphaproteobacteria > Hyphomicrobiales > Phyllobacteriaceae > Mesorhizobium > Mesorhizobium sp. M0618. The sequence continues at coordinate 4,583 of NZ_JAMYQH010000035.1, forward strand.
GCCGCAGGCGAGAACAGCTCCGTCCTGCTTGCCGATTTCGATATAGCCGACCACCTTGTCGTGCTGCGCCCTGGAGACCAACGGGCCCATCTGGGTTTCGGGGTCGAGCGGGTCGCCGATGCGGATTTTTTTGGTTCGCTCGACAAGGCGCTCGACGAAGCGGTCGTGGATGCCGCTCTGCACGAAGACGCGCGTGCCGTTGGAGCAGATCTGTCCGGTCGAATAGAAATTGCCGAGCATGGCGCCGCCAATGGCGTTCTCGATGTCGGCATCGTCGAAGACGATCAGCGGCGACTTGCCGCCAAGCTCCATCGTCGCGTGCTTCATTTTCGAGCCGGCCAGCGACAGCACCTTGCGGCCGGTCGGCACCGAACCGGTCACCGAGACCTTGGCGACGACATCGTGGCCGACAAGCCCGGCGCCGACATCGCCATAGCCCTGCACCACATTGAACAGCCCGTCAGGCAGCCCGGCCTCGCTGTAGATTTCGGCCAGCGCCAGCGCCGACAGCGGTGTGTTTTCCGAAGGCTTGAACACCATGGCGTTGCCCATGGCGAGCGCCGGCGCCGATTTCCAGCCGGCGATCTGGATCGGGTAGTTCCAGGCGCCGATGCCAACGCAGACACCGAGCGCCTCGCGTCTTGTGTAGGCGAAGGGTCCGCCGAGATCGACCGACTCGCCATTGTAGGCGGCAACCGCACCGCCGAAATATTCAAGGCAGTCCGCCGCCGAAGGCGCGTCCGCCACCAGCGTTTCCTGGATCGCCTTGCCGGTATCGAGCGTCTCGATGCGGGCAAGGTCGGCATTTCGCGCGCGCAATATGTCGGCGGCGCGGCGCAGGATGCGCCCGCGCTCGACCGGTTTCAGCCGCGCCCAAGCGGGCTGCGCCGCCCGCGCTGCCTCGACGGCGAGCTCCAGCACGTTCGGCGTCGCCGAACGTAGCATGGCGATGGTCTCACCGGTTGCCGGATAGATGACCGGCAGCGGCGCGCCGCCTTCGTCCTCGATGTAGCGTCCATTGACATAGTGCGATGCCGTGGGCTGGGCGCGCATGGTTTTCTCCAGATGTATTCGCTACCAAGTCCGTTCGACAATGCCCTATCGATCCGCGACCTGCCAGCGCGGATTGATCCATGGTTCCTGGTTGGACGGCGCCAGCGGCGTGCGGCCAAGGATGTGGTCGGAAGCCTTTTCGCCGGTCATGATCGAGGGTGCATTGAGATTGCCGTTGGTGACGCGCGGGAAGATCGAGGAATCGGCGACCCGCAATCCTTCGACGCCGATGACCCGGCACTCCGGATCGACGACACTCATCATGTCGTCGGCGCGGCCCATCTTGCAGGTGCCGCAAGGATGGTAGGCGCTCTCTGCGTGATCCCTGATGAAGATGTCGAGATCGTCGTCCGACTGCACGTGGCTGCCAGGCGATATTTCCTTGCCCCGATAGGGGTCGAACGCCGACTGGCCGAAGATCTCGCGCGTCAGCCGGATGCAGTGGCGGAACTCCGCCCAGTCGTCGGCATGCGACATGTAGTTGAAGTGGATCACCGGCTTCGATTTCGGGTCCGGCGAGCGCAGCGTCACAGAGCCGCGCGACTTCGAGCGCATCGGCCCGACATGCGCCTGGAAGCCGTGCGACTTGGCCGCCGCCTTGCCGTCATAACGGACAGCCGCAGGGATGAAATGGTACTGGATATCGGGGTAGTCGACGCCGGCGCGCGAGCGCACGAAGGCCGCCGCTTCGAAATGGTTGGTGGCGCCAAGCCCGGTCTTGAGGAACAGCCACTGCGCGCCGATGAGCGCTTTCGAGAACGGATTCAGCACCGAATTGAGCGTGATCGGCAGCAATGATTCCTGCTGGATGTAGAGCTCCATATGGTCCTGCAGGTTGCGGCCGACGCCGGGTCTGTCGGCCACCACGGCAATGCCGTTTTCGCGCAAATGCTCGGCCGGGCCGATGCCGGACAGCATCAGGATCTTGGGCGAATTGATCGACGAGGCGGCGACGATCACCTCACGTCGCGCCTTAACGACCTGAATCTTTTTGTGAGCTTCGATCTCGACGCCGATGGCGCGTTGATTCTCGATGATCACCCGCCGCGCAAAGCCCTTGACCAGACTCACATTTTTGCGCTTCAGCGCCGGCTTCAGATAGGCTGATGCCGCCGACCAGCGGCGGCCGCCGCTGATGGTCTGCTCCATCGGCCCAAACCCTTCCTGCTTGGAACCATTGTAGTCGTCGGTCAGCTCGAACCCGGCCTGGCGTCCGGCCTCGACGAAGGCGCCGTAGAGCGGATTGCGGCGCGAGCCGCGCTGCACATGCAGCGGACCGCCGTGACCCCGCCAGCCATCCTCGCCGCCATCCGAGTCCTCCATGCGCTTGAAATAGGGGAGCACGTCGGCGAAGCTCCAGCCGGCCGCACCCTCTTCGGCCCAATGGTCGAAGTCGCGGGCATGGCCGCGCACATAGACCATGCCGTTGATCGAAGACGAGCCGCCGATGACCTTGCCGCGCGGCGTCGCCAGCACGCGGCCGCCGAGATGCGGCTCCGGCTCGCTGGCAAAGCCCCAGTCGTAGAGGCTCATGTTGAGCGGGATCGACAGTGCCGACGGCATCTGGATCAGCGGCCCGATATCGGTCCCGCCGAATTCGATGACGATGACCGAATGCTTGCCGTCCTCCGACAGGCGGTAGGCCATGGCCGAGCCGGCCGAGCCGGAGCCGATGATGACGAAATCCGCTTCAAGCATGGTTCATATGCGCCATAAAATCGGCGAGCGAGACATTGCCGCCGGTAGCCACAACCAGGACGGTTTTGCCCGCCACATCCACCTCGCCGCCGAGCAGTGCCGCCAGCGAGGCGGCGCCGGACGGTTCGAGCACCAGCTTCATGCGCTCGAACGCGATCCGCATCGCCCGGCGGACAGACGCGTCGTCGACGGTGATGCCGCGAACACCCGCGGTCTTGACCGCGGCAAACGGCGCGTCGCCTGGCCGTCGCGACATCAGTCCGTCGCAGATCGATTTCGGCCCGATTGGCATCGTCTCGATGGCGCCATGCGCCAGCGACGAGCCCATGCCGTTGAAACCTTCCGGTTCGACGCCGATGATCTCAGTGGCGGGCGACAGATAGTGGAAGGCAAGCGAAACGCCGCCGATCAGTCCGCCGCCGCCGACCGAGCAGAACAAAAGATCAGCGCTGGCACCTTTGGCTTCGAGTTGGTCGAGCGCTTCGAGGCCGGCGCCCGCCTGGCCGGCGACGATCTCCGGATCGTCGAATGGATGCAGCAGCGCCAGCCCCTCGGTCTCGGCGATCTCGCGTGCCTTGGCGGCCGCGACTTCCTCACGTGCGCGCTCGCCGTGGTCGGTCAGCACGACACGAGCGCCATAGCCTGCCGTGGCGTCGCGCTTGGCGGCCGGTGCGTCGATCGGCATGACGATGGTGACCGGAATGGCAAGCGCTTGGCCGGCGGCCGCCAGCCCTTGCGCGAAATTGCCGGAGGAGTAGGCGACGACGCCCTTCTTCGCTTCGTCAGCTGAAAGCTGCTTCAGCCGCCAATAGGCACCGCGCACCTTGAACGAGCCGGCCCATTGCAGCGATTCCGGCTTGATGAAGACGCGGGCCGCACCCGTCTCGCGGGCCAGTGCCGTCGATTCCAGCAGCGGCGTGATCTGCGTCGCCCTGGATGTGACGGCATAGGCCTGCTTGAGATGGTCGAGGGAGGGGACGAGAAGGTCTGACATCATTCGCCTCGCGGATACCTTTTGCTCTCTTCGAGATTGTCTAGGTTCATGTGATTGCGCATGTAACGCTCGGACGCTTTTTGCAGCGGCTGGAAATCCCAGGGGTAATAGGCGCCGTTGCGCAGCGCCGGATAGACGACCCAGCGGCGCGCCTGGCTTTCGCGGACAGCGGCGTCGAAGCCGGCCATGTCCCAGCGCGCCTGGACCTTGTCCATGAATACCGCCACTAGGTCCGCATTGGCCGCGTCGTCGGCCAGATTGTCCCGTTCGAGCGGATCGGCTTCGAGATCGAACAGTTGCGGCGGATCGAGTTCGCAATGGACGAATTTGTATCTGCCGTCGCGGATCGCCACCAAGGGCGCGTTGGAGCCTTCGGCGGCATATTCCATCAGCACAGGCGCGGTGCGTTTGATGCCCTCTGTGAGCGGCAGCAGCGACTGGCCGTCGGTCCACGGCGCGATCGCGGCGATGTCGATGCCGGCGAGGTCGCAAAGCGTCGGTGCCACGTCGAGATTGGAAACCGGCGTTTCGATCAGCCCGGCCGGCACACCCTTGCCCGCAATCATCAGCGGCACCCGCGCCGAGCCCTCGAAGAAGGTCATCTTGAACCACAGGCCGCGCTCGCCGAGCATGTCGCCGTGGTCCGAGCAGAACAGGATGATTGTGTCGTCGGCCATGCGGGTGCGCTCGAGAACATCCAGGATCTCGCCCAGCTTGTCGTCGACATAGGAGATGTTGGCGAAATAGCCCTGCCGCGAACGACGCACCTGTTCCGGCGTGATCTCGAAAGAAGGATAGTCGCTGGCGTGGTACAGCCGCTGCGAATGCGCATCCTGCTCGTCATGCGCGATGAACCCGGTTTCCGGATCCAGCGCCTGGCAATACTCATAGAGATCCCAATATTGCTTGCGCGCGACATAGGGATCGTGCGGGTGCGACAGCGAGACGGTGAGGCACCAGGGCCGATGGCTCGCATCGTCCTGTTCGCGCGAAAGCTGATAGAGCTTCTGTGTGGCCAGGAACACGACCTCGTCGTCATACTCCATCTGGTTGGTGATCTCGGCAACGCCGGCGCCGGTCACCGAGCCCAGATTGTGATACCACCAGTCGATACGCTCGCCGGGCTTGCGGTAGTCCGGCGTCCAGCCGAAATCGGCCGGGTAGATGTCGGTCGTCAGCCGCTCCTCGAAACCGTGCAACTGGTCCGGCCCGACGAAATGCATTTTGCCCGACAGGCAGGTGTAGTAGCCGGCGGCGCGCAGATGATGGGCAAAGGTGGGGATCGATGAGGCGAATTCGGCCGCATTGTCATAGACGCCGGTGCGCGACGGCAACTGTCCGCTCATGAACGAAGCACGCCCTGGCGCGCAGAGCGGCGAGGCCGTGTAGTTGTTGGCAAAGCGCGCCGAACGCGCGGCCAACGCTTTCAGATGCGGTGTGTGCAGAAACTCCGCCGGTCCGTCCGGAAACAGGGTTCCGTTGAGCTGGTCGACCATGACGATCAGAAAATTTCGCTTAATTGTCACTTTTGCGCCGCTCGCCGAGTTTTGTTTCGAGATAGTCCTCGACCAGCGCGATCGCGGTCGCGGCATCGGGCACGCCGTCTTTCAGCGCCCGCCTGATGTAGAGCCCGTCGATCATCGCCGCTGTCGCTTCGGCGGCGCGGTCGGCTTCGGCTCTGGGCAAGATGCCGACAAGCCCGCTCATCAGGTTCGAATGCAGTCGCCGCGCATAGACCCGGAGCAGTCGGCGCAACGCCGATGATTTCTGCGCCTCGACATAGAAGGCGAGCCAGGCGGCGATGGTTTCCGGCTGGAACTGGATGTCGGAGAAGTTGACAGCGACCACCGCCGAGACGCGCTCGCGCGCGGTGTTGGCCGAACCAAGGGCGCGCAACGTGTCGGCGGTCAGTTCGGCCAGGATGTGGCGCATCGTTGCCAGCAGCAGCTCGTCCTTGGCGCCGAAATAGTGATGGGCAAGGGCCGACGAAACCCCTGCGCGCCCGGCGATTTCGGACATGGTCACGTCGAGCGAGCCGCGCTCGCCGATCGCCGAGATCGTCGCGTCGATAAGCGCCTTGCGGCGCAGCGGTTCCATTCCGATTTTCGGCATCTTGCAATGATCCCTTTCGAGTAGGATTATTTTTTATTGACGGGTCAATCAACAAAAAAATCAGCACTGGCGTCGCCTGTACCAAGCGATTGTCTGCTCCCAGCCCTTCACGAGGCGAGCAGGATTGTTTATATTTGAACAATAGAGGCGAAATGCGCCGTGGCCCACATGCTAGGCTGGCGCCAAGGATGGAGACCGCCATGACCGCATGCATCGTTGGCTGGGCGCATTCGCGCTTCGGCAAGCTCGAGGGCGAAACGCTCGAGAACCTCATCGTCAAGGTCGCTACGGACGCGCTCGACCATGCCGGCATCGGTCCCGACGAGGTCGACGAGATCGTGCTCGGCCACTTCAATGCCGGCTTTTCGGCACAGGATTTTACCGCCAGCCTGGTGCTGCAGGCCGACGACCGGCTGCGCTTCAAGCCGGCGACGCGCGTCGAGAACGCTTGCGCCACCGGATCGGCGGCGGTCCGCCAGGGCATCCGTGCCATCGACGCCAATGCCGCTCGCATCGTGCTGGTGGTCGGCGCGGAGCAGATGACGACAACGCCGGGGCCGGAGATCGGCAAAAACCTGCTCAAGGCGTCCTATCTGCCCGAGGACGGCGAGACACCGGCGGGTTTCGCTGGCGTCTTCGGCAAGATCGCGCAGGCCTATTTTCAGCGCTACGGCGACCAGTCGGATGCGCTGGCCATGATTGCCGCCAAGAACCACAAGAACGGCGTCGATAATCCCTATGCGCAGATGCGCAAGGATTTCGGCTATGAGTTCTGCCGCCAGGAGAGCGAGAAGAACCCCTTCGTCGCCGGTCCTCTGAAGCGCACCGACTGCTCGCTGGTCTCCGACGGCGCCGCCGCCCTCATTCTAGCCGACACCGCGACTGCACTGAAGATGCGTCGTGCCGTTGCCTTCCGCGCCAACGAGCATGTGCAGGATTTCCTGCCGATGTCGAAGCGCGACATCCTGACCTTCGAAGGCTGCGAACAGGCCTGGACCCGGGCGTTGAAATCGGCCGGCGTGACGCTCGACGATCTGTCCTTCGTCGAAACGCATGACTGCTTCACCATTGCCGAACTGATCGAGTACGAGGCGATGGGCCTTGCCAAGCCGGGAGAGGGGGCCAAGCTGGCGCTGGACGGCACAACGGCTAGGGATGGTCGCCTGCCGGTCAATCCCTCCGGCGGGTTGAAGGCCAAGGGCCATCCGATTGGCGCCACGGGCGTGTCGATGCATGTCTTGACCGCCATGCAGCTTGTCGGTGAAGCCGGCGGCATCCAGGTGCCGGGCGCAAAACTTGGCGGCATCTTCAACATGGGCGGTGCGGCGGTGGCCAACTACGTTTCCATTCTCGACCGGATCAGATAAACCGCCCGCATTTACGGGAGGGTTCATGACAAATCCGGTTCTGATCGAAGTGTTGCGCGGCGCGATCGTCGAGAGCGCGCATCGCGGCTCAGTCGCGGTCTTCGATGGCGACGGCAAGCCCGTCTGGGAGATCGGCGACACGGCCAAGCCGGTGTTTCCGCGCTCCGCCGTCAAAGCGATCCAGGCACTGCCATTGGTCGAAAGCGGGGCGGCGGATGCCTATGGCTTCGGCAACCGCGAACTGGCGCTCGCCTGCGCCTCCCACTCGGGCGAGCCGGCCCATGTCGACCTTGCGCGATCCATGCTGGCCAAGGCCGGGCTGGACGGATCGGCGCTCGAATGCGGCACGCATTGGCCGTCCAATCATGACGCCGAGATTGCGCTCGCCCGCGCCGGCGGCTCGCCGAACGCATTGCACAACAATTGTTCCGGCAAGCATTCCGGCTTCCTCTGCACCTGCGTCCACGCCGGCATTGCACATCGCGGCTATGTCAAGCCGGGACATGGCCTGCAGGAGATGGTGCGCGACGCCATGCAATCGGTGACGGGCGCTGTCCATGGTGAGGACCAGCGAGCCATTGATGGCTGTTCGATCCCAACCTATGCGGTGCCGCTCAGGAGCTTCGCGCTCGGCTTTGCCCGCATGGCCACGACATCAGGTTTTGGCCCAGAGCGAGCCAAGGCTGCAAAGCGGCTGCTTTTCGCCTGCATGGCCGAGCCCTTCTTCGTTGCCGGTAGCGGCCGCGAAGACGTCGCGCTGATGCAGGCCGCACCAGGGCGGATTTTCACCAAAGGCGGCGCCGAGGGCGTCCATTGTGCCGCAATTCCGGAGCTCGGTCTCGGCATCGCGCTCAAATGCGACGATGGCGTCGGCCGCGCCGGCGAAGCCATGGTTGCCGCCGTCCTTGCCAAACTGTTGCGCGCCGACGAGGCCTTGGCGTTCAAGCTGAGCGAATTGGCAAACACGCCCATCGAAAACCGCAACGGTGCCAAGGTCGGGGCGCTGAGGCCGACAGCGGCCCTCAACTGACGTGATTGCGCTCGACGGTCAGATGCGCATAGCCGCTATCGTTTGACGAGGCGAGATCGCCTGTCGCCGGCTCGGCCCAGCGCTGCCCGACAACCGCTCCGTTCAGGGCGCCGTCGATGACATTGTCTGAAATGATGGCCGTACCGGCGCCCTCGACCACGGATACGACGATGCCGGTTCCGGCCTTGCGGATGATGTTGCCGGTGGCGACGACATTGCGCAGGTACGGGCCCCAGCCGATCTGCATGCCATAGAGCGGCGTGTTCTCGATGACGTTGTTGGAAACGGTTGTGTCGGCTTCGACGCCGATGCCAACGCCAAACCCTGGCGCGTCGGCAGGGTAGGGGCCGCTGGTCGACAGATTGCGCACAATGTTGCCCGAGCAGACGCCCATGCGGCCGCCTTCGTTGAAATTGACGATCGAGATGCCGTTGGCGGCACCGTCGACGATGTTGTTGCTGATGATGGCGCCTTCGAACGAGAATTCGGAATAGACCGCCGTTTCGCCCGAGCGCGAGCAGGTGTTGCCCGATATCTGCAGGTTGCTGGCGCTGTTGGCGCGGATCGCCGAGAAGGCGCAGTCCGAGACGATGTTGCCCGAGATGACGACATTGCCGGCGCGAAAGGCATTGATGCCGTTGCCGTTCTGCCCGGTTCCGCCGCCGCGTGCCTGGATCCGTTGGACGCGGTTGCCGGTGACCATGGTGCCGTCTTCCGCCGCCTGCCAGCGGTGCACGAGGATGCCGCCATTGGCGCAATCGGAGACGGTGTTGCCCGTGATAGACAGCCCGCCAGCCTCGACCGAGTAAATGCCGGCATCGGCGGCACCCGATATCTCGCTGCGCTCGACCCCGCCCGCCGCATGTTCCAGCGCCAGTCCGTTCTTGCCGCTGCCGGTGATCTGGCAATTGTCGATGGCGAGGTGCGCGATACGGCGCAGATCGAGCAGCCCTTGCGTGTAATCGCCCATCGTGCGGTTCGAACCATCGAAGACCAGACCGCTAAGTTCGATATGGTCGGCCTGTTCGGCCATGAACAGGTGGCCGTCACCGCCGTAAACGATGCGCGTCGCGCCCGGCACGCCGGAAAGACGCACGCGGCCGGGCAGCGAAAGATTGGAGACGACATAGGTGCCGGGCGGCAGGAATATCGGCATGTCGCAGCTGTTTGCGTCACGCAGGAGTTTGGCGAAGGCCTTGCTCTGATCGTCTGATGTGCCGGGCTGCACGCCGAGGTCGGTGGCATTGATCGAGCCGCGGATCGAGGCTTTCTCGATGCCAGTCAGGTTTGCGGCCACCGCCTTGCCAAGCGCAAGCCCCATGACGGCAAAGCCGGCGGTCCCGGTCAGCAGCGTTCGTCTGTTCAACATCGGCACAGAATCCCAGCGTTCAAGCCTGCTTATCGCAGGAATCGTGCCAGCCGTTCTGTCTCTCCTGCCGAGCGCGCGACAATGGCTTGTCGAGCAGCTTCTGCGGGCCTAAGTTCAGGAAATGAGCAGAGCTTTCACGCGCGAGGAAGACAGCGAAAATGCCATCGCCGGCGTCGGTGAACGGCCAGTCAGCCACCATCGCAATCTGGTGACAGAACGCGGCCTGACGCAGATTGAGGACAATCTCGCCGATCTGCGCGATATCTTGGCGAAGGCCGAACGCAAAGCCGACCGCGAGCGCATCGCGGTCGTGTCGCGCGACCTGCGCTATTGGACCGCCCGGCGTGAAAGCGCCGAACTCTCCGTACCGGAGCCGGGCAGTAACCTTGTGCGCTTCGGCATGGGCGTCACGATCGAGAGCAATGACGGCAGGAAGGTGCACTGGAAGATCGTCGGCGAGGACGAGGCCGATCCGGCCAAGGGCACGATTTCCCATGTGTCACCGATGGCTGTCGCCCTGTTCGGCAAGAAGGTCGGCGACTTGGCCAGCGTCAACGGCAAGGAATGGGAAATCGTCAAGCTTTCCGATGGCTAGTCTTCAAGCTTGACGACATGGTCGCGGAAGAAAGCGGCTGCACCGGCTTCATCGATCTCGCTGGCGGCAACCATCATAACCAACTGGATGATATCCGCAGGATCGGCTTCAATGCTCAACCCGTTGAAGTAGAGAAACAAGTCTGCTGCGGCAAAAGCAGTGCGTTTGTTGCCGTCAACGAAGGGATGGTTCTTGGCGATACCGAAGAGATACGCCGATGCTAATTCGCAGAGATCGGGCTCTCCATAGCTCTCTCTCTGTTGCGACCGGTGGAGCGCCGATTCCAGCATACCCTCATCGCGGATGCCCGGCGCGCCACCGTGAAGGCGCAATTGCTCAGTGTGAAGCGCCTCGACAAATTCTCGCGAATGATGCTGACTCACTTCGCTAGTGCGCGATAAGCAACTTCATATTTTTTCATCCGTTCGCGAGCTACCTTCATTTTGTTCTCAAATTCTTCAGGATCGCTCGCAAGCCGACGAAGCCGAAGCTCGCCTGCGTTCTCGGCGGCAACAAGCGTATCCCCTGCTCGAACATTTAGCCGGTCAAGCATTTCCCGGGGCAAAATCACGCCTTCGGAATTGCCGATTTTGCGTACGGTAATGTTCATTTGTGACCTCCTTCAGTCTCCTCCTGCACGGCTAGTGGACTTGAGTTAACGCTCAAGTCCACTAGCCGTGCAGGAGGAGACACTCTATATGCTGTTGCAACAGTGATTATAACGACAAACGTTGAATGTCAAGCCAGCAGCCGGTCCAACAAACGATCCGCTGCTTCCGGTATGACCGTGCCCGGCGGGAAGATCTCGGCAGCTCCCGCCTGCCGCACCGCGTCATAGTCTTGCGGCGGGATGACGCCGCCGGCGACGATCAGCATGTCGCCGCGGCCGAGCTTTTTCAGCGCGTCACGTAGTTCGGGGATCAGCGTCAGATGTCCCGCCGCCAGCGACGAGGCGCCGACGATGTGGACGTCCTGTGCGACCGCCAGCCTGGCGATCTCATCCGGTGTCTGGAACATCGCGCCGACGGTGACGTCGAAGCCGAGATCGGCGAAGGCCGTGGCGATGACCTTCTGGCCACGGTCGTGGCCGTCCTGACCCATCTTGGCGACCAGGATGCGCGGCTTGCCGCCGGTCTTCTTCTCGAAGGCGTCAAGCTTGTCCTGCAGACCCTCGACCACGGGATGATCGCCAAGCGCCTTGCGATAGACCCCGGAAATGGTCTGCACCGTGGCGACGTGGCGCCCAAACGCCCTTTCCAACGCGAATGAAATCTCGCCGACCGTGGCATTGGCGCGCGCGGCTCGGATGGCGAATTCCAGCAGGTTTTCATTGCCTTGCGCGGCACGGGTCAGCGCATCGAGCGCGCTTTCGACGGCGGCGACGTCGCGCGTGCCCTTCAGCCGTTGCAGCTTCGACAATTGCCGCGCCCTGACTTCGGCATTGTCGATCTTCAGCACGTCGACCTCGATGTCGGACTCGGGCCGATGGGCATTGACGCCGACCAGCATCTGCTCACCGGAATCGATGCGCGCCTGCGTGCGTGCGGCGGCTTCCTCGATGCGCAGCTTGGGTATGCCCTGTTCGGTCGCAGCGGCCATGCCGCCGAGCGCCTCGACCTCCTCGATATGGGCAAGGGCGCGCGCCGCCAGATCATGCGTCAGCCGTTCGAGATAGGCCGAACCGCCCCACGGGTCGATGATGCGCGTGGTGCCGGATTCCTTTTGCAGGATGAGCTGCGTGTTGCGGGCGATCCGCGCCGAATGGTCGGTCGGCAGCGCCATCGCCTCGTCGAAGGAATTGGTGTGCAGCGACTGGGTATGGCCCTGCGTTGCAGCCATCGCCTCGATCATGGTGCGGATGATGTTGTTGTAGGGATCCTGCGCCGTCAGCGACCAGCCAGAAGTCTGGCAATGGGTGCGCAGCGACAGCGAGCGCTCGTCCTTGGGCGAAAAATTCTTCTGCATCAGGGTCGCCCACAACAGGCGCGCAGCCCGCAGCTTGGCGACTTCCATGAAGAAATTCATGCCGATGGCCCAGAAGAAGGACAGGCGAGGCGCAAAGCGGTCGATGTCGAGGCCCGCCGCGACGCCGGCGCGGGCATACTCGATGCCATCGGCGATCGTGTAGGCGAGCTCAAGGTCGGCCGTCGCGCCGGCCTCCTGCATGTGATAGCCGGAGATCGATATCGAATTGAACTTCGGCATGTTCTTCGATGTGTATGAGAAGATGTCCGACACGATCCGCATCGAAGGTTTCGGCGGATAGATGTAGGTGTTGCGGACCATGAATTCCTTCAAAATGTCGTTCTGAATGGTCCCGGCGAGATCCTTCTGCGCAACGCCTTGTTCTTCCGCAGCGACGATGTAAAGCGCCATGATCGGCAGCACCGCGCCGTTCATCGTCATCGATACCGTCATCTCGTCGAGCGGAATGCCGTCGAAGAGCTGCCGCATGTCGAGGATGGAATCGATGGCGACGCCCGCCATGCCGACATCGCCGGCAACGCGCGGATGATCGCTGTCATAGCCGCGATGCGTGGCGAGATCGAAGGCGACCGACAACCCTTTCTGGCCGGCGGCAAGGTTGCGTCGGTAAAAAGCGTTGGAATCTTCGGCCGTCGAGAAACCGGCATATTGCCGGATCGTCCAGGGCTGCTGGACATACATGGTCGGGTAGGGGCCGCGCACGAAGGGCGGCAGGCCGGGATAGGTGTCGAGATGCGGCAGCCCCTTGAGATCGCTTTGATTGTACAGATGCTTGGCAATGAGCCCTTCCGGCGTGGTCCGCTGGCCTTTGACCTCGACAGGCGTGCGGCGTGGCGGGATCCAGCCGATCTGGCCGAAGTCCGGGATCAAGAGCCGGCTCCGATCGATTGGTCGATGCGGACTGGAAACAGCGGCTCGCAGACGGCAACGCCTTCGGTGAAGGCCGGTCGCCGTTCCGCCGCCAGCGTCTCGACCGGGCGTTCGTCTTTTGATGGATAGAGCGTGGTGCCGATGATGGCCCGTTCACCTGTGCGGTAGGCTGCATTGCGCTGCTCCGCCGCTGCGTGGACGCGCTTCTGGATGTGTCCGTCCTGAAGGCTGGACAGGACACCGCCCTCGGCTTCGATCGTCTGCAATTCCGCCCAGGCCAGCTCGCACAATTCCATGGTCAGCGCCTCGACAGCGCCGGAACCATAGGCGGGATCGGCGACATGATCGATATGGCTTTCATTGGCCATGATCAGCTGCGTGTTGCGGGCAACACGACGGGCAAAACCCGCCGGCAGACCATGCGCGATCGTGTGCGGCAGGATGGAGATCGAATCGGCGCCGCCGCACGCCGCAGCAAAGCATGCAATGGTGGTACGCAGGATGTTGGTCTCCGGGTCCATCGCCGTCATCATGCGAAACGACGTCTCGGCATGGATACTGGCCGTGGATGTCGGGATCGAACAAGCCTCCTGCACCCGCGCCCAGAGCCTGCGCAGCGCCCGCATCTTGGCTATCGACAGCAACTGGTCCTGGTCGACGCTGAGTGCAAAACCGATATGAGGTGCGGCATAGACAAGCGGCTGCCGCGCCGTCTCGAACATTCTGAGGTAGGAGACAGCCGAAGCCAGCATGATGCCAAGCTCCTGTGCTTCCGTGGCGCCGGCATTGTGGAACACGCGCCCGTCAGCTTCCAGCAGCACGCCCGGAACGCCCATCGCGAAGAAATGCGCCAGCGACTGCGGCATGGAGGCCTGCAGCGCCTCGATCGACATGCGCAGCCGACCGGTTCCCGCGAAGATCGCCGCTGGATCGATGCCGAAGGAGAGGTTGAGTTTTGCCGGGTCCGACCGCCGCTTGCTCAGGAAAGCGACCAGCCAGTCGGCCACGGCGCGGCTCCAGGGATGGGCGTCGATGCGAACCTGGATGCGGTTGAGCGGTATGCCGTCCAGCACCACCTCCAGCGCCTCCGCCGTTCTCGGCAAGCCGTATCCGAACGCGTTCGGCGCCCCCTCGAAGACCAGCGACAATCCCGTGGCACCCTGTGCCACATCCTCCAGCGCTTGGCTTCTGGCGCGGTTGGTGTCGGGATCGTCGACTCGCTGGCTGACGATCCATGGCGATTTCGGGTTTGCGCGCACAATCGGTTCCGCCGCAGTGCTGCGGTCGTAGAGCGGTTCGATACGGATGTTGTCGTCGCTGTGCGAGACCAGCCTTTCCTCGAAGGTAGCGCCTGCCAAAGCCTTTTCCGCCAAGGCGAGCCATCGCTGGCGCTCGATGTTTTCGGGTTCCACGTCCTGGATCAAGGCTCCGGCGCCCATCCGTCCTCCTCATTTCATGCGGCCGCACCGGCCGGGAGCGGTCCAGTCTACGGTCCCCGGTCCGATATCGCAATGCAATGCGCTTCCAGAGACCGGATTCGATCCATCAGATATAGGTCAGTCCGCGAGGACGACGATTGCCAAACAGCGGCAAAATCCGCAAGCTCCAAAAACCCGATTTGAGCGAATGGGGCCGATTTGGACGAATGGCCCGGATTTGGACGAATGGCCCGGATTTGGACGAATGGCATTGTCGCTGTGCAATGGCCTCACTATACCTGCGGCAAGGCCACTGGCTTTAGACACATCAGTTTGCGGAGACCGTGCATATGGCTGACGACAGCAGTATTTTCATCGGCGCCAGCCGCAAGCCCGACGACAGCTATCAGCGTGCCGAGCAGCTGTTGCTGCAATATGGGAATCGTCATGGCCTGGTGACGGGCGCCACCGGTACCGGCAAGACAGTCACCTTGCAGATCCTGGCCGAAGGATTTTCCAACGCCGGCGTGCCGGTGTTCTGCGCTGACATCAAGGGGGATCTGTCGGGCATCGCGATGATGGGCACGGCACAGGATTTCCTCGTCAAGCGGGCCGAACAGGTCAAGCTCGATCCTTATGACTTCCAGGAATTCCCCGTTATCTTCTGGGACTTGTTCGGCGAGCAGGGTCATCCGATCCGCGCCACGGTCTCGGAAATGGGGCCGTTGTTGCTATCGCGCCTGATGAACCTGACCGAGGCGCAGGAAGGCATCATGAACATCGCCTTCCGCCTGGCTGACGAGGAAGGCCTGCTGCTGCTCGACATGAAGGACCTGCAGGCGCTCTTGGCCAACATCGCCGAGCGTGCCGACGAGATCGGCTCACGCTACGGCAATGTGACGAAGCCATCGGTCGGGGCGATCCAGCGCACGCTGCTCGTCCTGGAGCAGCAGGGCGCGGCGAACTTCTTCGGCGAACCGGCACTGCGTATCGCCGATATCATGCGCACCACCCGCGACGGACGCGGGGCCATCAGCGTGCTTGCCGCCGACAAGCTGATGATGAATCCGCGGCTCTACGCGACCTTCCTGCTATGGCTGATGTCGGAACTGTTCGAGGTGCTGCCGGAAGTCGGCGACCCCGACAAGCCGAAGCTGGTGTTCTTTTTCGACGAGGCGCATCTTCTGTTCGACGAAGCACCCAAGGTGCTGATCGATCGCGTCGAACAAGTGGTCCGACTGATCCGCTCGAAAGGCGTCGGCGTCTATTTCGTCACGCAGAATCCTTTGGATATCCCTGAAAAAGTCCTGGCCCAGCTCGGCAATCGCGTCCAGCACGCGCTGCGCGCCTATACGCCGCGTGAGCAGCAGGCAGTCCGGACGGCAGCCGAGACGTTTCGGCCAAATCCCGATTTTGACTGCATGACCGCCATTACCCAGCTTGCCACAGGCGAAGCGCTGGTCTCGACGCTGGAGGCCAAGGGTGTTCCGTCCATGGTGCAGCGGACGCTTATCCGCCCGCCATCCTCGCGGCTTGGACCCATAACTGCCGCTGAGCGGCAAAAGCTGATCCAGGAAAGCCCGGTCGCCGGCCAGTACGATCAGGCCGTCGACCGCGAATCGGCTTTCGAAATGCTGCAAAAAAAGGCCAAGGACGCGCAGGATGCCGAAGAGCAGGCCCAGCAGGCCGGCAGCGGCGGCTCGCGCTGGACCATTCCGGGCTTCGGCAATGACGATCCCGCGCCGCAATCGGGTGGCAGGCGCACATCTGCACCGCGCCCGTCCAACCGCCAGACGGTGGCCGAGGCGGCGATCAAGTCGGTGGTGCGCTCGGTCGGCTCGTCGGTCGGCCGGGCAATCGTGCGCGGGATATTGGGCAGTCTTTCCAGGGGGCGGTGAGCTTCGGATCTGAGGCAGAGGCATCCGCTTTGGCGAAATGCCCGTGGCTTGAAGCCGCATCGGATAGGCGGCATTGAGCCGGTTTTGGCGGACAGACGTTGGTTGGCCGGTTCGAGGAGGGCCCGAACCGACCTTTTCTGCGTCAGGTCGCTTCGAGCACCATGTTGAGTGGGGTCTGGGCAGCCCGCCGGACACGAGAGAACCCACCCGACCGGATCACTTCCGTCAGCCGGTTCTCTCCTGCTTGAGCTCCGAGCGCGAGGCCCGTCTCCTGTGCCAGTGATGTGGGAACGCAGATCATCGTCGAGGCCGAGTAGTACAGCCGTCCGACCGGATTGATATTTTCCTCCAGAGTATCTCCCGCCATGGGTTCGACGATCATCCAGGTGCCGCCCTCTTTTAGCGATTTGCGAATATGCACCGCCGCGGCCTTTGGGTCGCCCATATCGTGCAGGCAGTCGAAGCAGGTGATCAGATCGAAGCCACGCCCGCCAAAATCTTGCGCCCGGCCGACCTCGAAATTCAGGTTCGTCAGTCCGTACGACCGGGCATGCGCGGTCGCGGCGGCAATCGAGGCCGGATGGAAGTCGTAACCTATGAAGCGGGAGGCGGGGAAGGCCTGCGCCATCAGGATCGTCGACAGACCGTGCCCACACCCAACGTCGGCCACCGATGCCCCTGCCTTCAACGTGGCGACGACACCGTCAAGCGCCGGCAGCCAGTCCTTCACCAGGGCATTGACATAACCCGGCCGAAACAGACGTGACACGGCGCAAAACAGACACCCTGCCTGATCGCCCCAGGCAACGCCTCGCCCGGTCCTGAAAGCCGATTCCACTTTTGGCTGGTTCTCGACCATAGCAGCCGCGGTGTCGAAACCGCCAATCAGATGGACCGGGCTGTCGGGTTCGGCAAATACGAATGACTGCTCGGGCGTCAGCGAAAACCGTCCATGTTCATAGTGCACGTAGCCGGACGCCGCCTGCGCCGACAGCCATTCGCGAACGTAGCGACGCGCGCATCCTGCAGCATCGGCAAGTTCGTCGGCCTTCGCAGGGCCGATTTCCTTGAGCGTTTTGTAGAGACCCAGCGCATCTCCGATCCGAACCAACGGCACGCTGACCGCACCACCAAGGTCGCCCAGAACGCGGCCTACCAATTCATTGAGCCTGGTTTCATTGAGTTGCGTCATGTCGGGTTCCTCCTGATCTTCGGACGACGGCTTGTCGCTCCGCCGATTCCGAGGATGAGACCCCCTCTGATGATGGGCATGATGCAGCAGTCCCGTGGGGGAAGTGAAAGCGAATGCAAATAGGGACAGAAGTCCCTTATTTGTGGTCTGCGAGGAACTCAATCGGGCTGGGGCGCTCGCTCTCTGTCGGACAGCGTCATCACGATTGCCTGCGATCGGCTGTGGACGCCGAGCTTGCTGAAAATCATCGACAGTTGATTGCGCACGGTCTTCACGCTCTTGCTCAAGCGCTGCGCGATCGCGCGGTTGTCCAGCCCCTGTTTGACCAGATCCAGAAGCGCCGCCTCGGCAGGTGTCAGGCCGGCCTCTCGGATTGCGCGCGGCTGCCTGGGCCGCTCATGTCCGAGGAAGGCATCGAGTTCATCCTGGAACACCTTCCAGGCTGGCTCGGTCGGCAGGAGAACATGATTCTTGCTTTCAAGCGGCAGGAAGCGCGCTCCAGGGATCGCTGCGGCAAGCTTGCAGCCTTCATCGAACGGCACGCGCATGTCCCCGCGGCTGTGCGCGATCAACGTCGGGACGCGGAGTTTCACCGCGAGGTCGAGGACGTCGATCCCCTGCATCTGCCAGAGCAGGCGGGCGGCTACGTCGGCGCTTGCCGTCACGCGCTCAAGATCGCCCCACCAGCGGTGCTGTTCTTGTGTCCCGTTGGGAATGAAAAGGTTGGTGAAGAACTGGCAGAACGCAGGATTTTCGCGTCCCCAGCCAATGCGCACGAAATTGACGAGTGTTTCGGCTTCCAACCGCTCGGCCTCGGTCTGCGCTCGAACTCTCGCACCCTGGCCGTAGGCATTCAGCAGCACCAGATGCGACACCCGCTCAGGATGCCGCAGCGCATAGGCGATGCTGAGAGCGCCGCCTTGCGAAAGACCGAGCAGAACGAAACTTGGCTGCTCGATGGTCGCCGTCACGGCGTCCAGGTCTGCGTGCCACGCTTCGATCGAGAGGTCGGCGACATGGCGATCCGACAGACCGCAACCGCGTGGATCGTAGCGCACAAACTGGTTGTGGGCCGAAAGGGCCTGGAGCCATGGCCGCCAAACCGGGCTTTCGAGATCATAATCGACATGGCTCAGCCAGTGCGCCGCCCGAACGATCACCTTGCCTTCCCCGCATGATGCGACAGCGATGCGGGTACCGTCCTCGGACGTGCAGAACCGTATGCTCTGGCTGAGTTTCATCACCACAGAATATCGCAGTGGGCCGCCACGCGACAGACCGGTCTCCGCCGATGCAGAATCGGTTCCGTTTCAGAGAGACAATCCGGTGAAGGAGCGTCGTAACCGCCGCCCCTTCGCCTGCTCAGAAGATCGAATTGGTAATCGCCTTGACCGGTCCAAGTAGCACCGAACCGTCCGGCACGCCGGCGTCGATCGGGATCGCCTGTCGGTTGGCCGTCGCCACCATGGGTTGGCTGGCGTCGCTGGTCACGACGACCGGCGTCTTCGAGGGCACGCGATCATAGAGGTCGATAATGTCCTGGTTCATCAGACGCACGCAGCCTGACGATACCGACTTGCCGATCGACCGCCATTCAGGCGAGCCGTGCAGACGATAGAGCGTGTCGACATTGCCCTGGAACAGATAGAGCGCGCGTGCGCCGAGCGGGTTCTTCAGGCCGCCGGGCATGCCGCCATTGTCGGCGCTGTAGGGCTTCAATTCCGGCTGGCGGGCTATCATTTCGTCCGGCGGCGTCCACTTTGGCCATTTCTGCTTCCACTGAACGACGGCGTCGCCGGACCATTCGAAGCCGGCGCGGCCAAGGCCGACGCCGTAGCGTATCGCCTGACCGCCTGGACGAACCAGATAAAGGAAGTGGCCGGTGGTATCGACGACTATGGTTCCCGGCTTCTGTCCCGTCGGGTCGGGAACGATCTGACGCAGGAACTGCGGATCGATCTTGTCGACGGGGATGGCCGGCAAATCGAAGCCGCCGTCGCTGACTGCCGCGTACATCGTCACATAATCGGTCAGGGGCGGTTCGACATAGGCTGGCGGCGGCGGCTCGACCGGGCCCGGCCCGGTAGTGGCGCATGCGGAAACCGCGATCGAAGCGGCGCCCAGGGCTGCGGCGTTGAGAAAGCCGCGACGGCTCAGGCGAAAAGATTCGATTTCGGTTATGGACATGGTTGCCTTCTTTAAGTCTCAAATCGCAACAAAGCGTGAATTCGCCGACAGTTCCGCGGGGTGCCTGACAACACCTGGGGCGATAGGCGGTTCCGATTCTGGCCCGAACGTGGGCAAACAAAGGCGAAGCTGTGACCGAGCCGCTACTGTGGCGCCAGAGACACAGGTCTCCTAGCTGCCGGGCACAAGGGCTTCGAGCGATGGCAGGATAAGGGCCGGTGGGAAGTCCGGATATTCTTCGGGCTGGTTGGAGCGGTTGATCCACACCGTGCGAAAACCGAATCTGGTGGCGCCTGCAATGTCCCAGCGGTTGGAGGACTGGAAGGAAACCGCGCCGGGGTAGAGGCGCCAGCCGGTGGCGACCATATCGTAGACAGCCGGATCGGTCTTGAAGCGCCGCACCCTGTCGACGGAATAGATGTCATCCAGAACCTGGTCGAGCGCGGCGGATTTGACCGCTGCCTGCAGCATTTCGGGCGAACCGTTTGACAGAATCGCCAGCCTCGCTCCCGAAGCCTTGAGCGCCTTGAGCACGGCCGGCACTTCCGGATAGCAATCCAGCCGCCAGTAGGCATCCAGCAATATCGCCTTGAGACCGGGGTCGGCCGAGGGAACCTTGCGCAAGGCGAAATCGAGCGCCTGTTCGGTCAGTTGCCAGAAATCGGCATAGGCGCCCATCAGCGTGCGCACCCAGGAATATTCGAGCTGCTTGGCGCGCCAGATCTCCGACAACAATTGGCCGTCCGGCCCGATCCGGTCGGCATGACGGCGCACGGCGGCATGCACGTCGAACAGTGTGCCATAGGCGTCGAAGACATAGGCGGCGTATTGCATGACAACAGTTTTGAGGGCAGGTGCGACAAGGTGCAAGCTTTGATTGCATTGCGCCCCGGCACTGGCCTCAACAAAACTCCATGATGCCGGTTGACGGCGCCCGCCAAAGCATCTTCCAATGGCCCTCACACGAGACCGATTGAGGCGGGACGACAAGATGACACTGGCGGCTGCGGCGCAATCCGCGACATGGACTTTCGTCGATGGTGATTGGCACGAGGGCAACGTCGCCATTCTGGGGCCGCGCAGCCATGCCATGTGGCTCGGCACCAGCGTGTTCGACGGCGGCCGCTGGTTCGAAGGCGTGGCGCCGGATCTCGACCTCCATGCCGCCAGGGTGAATTCCTCGGCGATCGCGCTCGGCCTGAAGCCGAACATGAGCGCCGACAAGATCGTCGGGCTGACATGGGATGGGTTGAAGAAGTTCGACGGCAAGACGGCGGTCTATATCAGGCCGATGTACTGGGCCGAGCATGGCGGCTATATGGGCGTGCCGGCCGATCCCGCCTCGACCCGCTTCTGCCTTTGCCTCTATGAATCACCGATGATTCCGGCGACTGGCTTTTCGGTGACCGTGTCGCCGTTCCGGCGTCCGACCATCGAAACCATGCCGACCAACGCCAAGGCCGGCTGCCTTTACCCCAACAACGGTCGGGCCATTCTCGAAGCCAAGATGCGCGGCTTCGACAACGCAATGGTGCTCGACATGCTGGGCAACGTCGCCGAGACCGGAACCTCGAACATCTTCCTGGTCAAGGACGGTCACGTCTTTACGCCTGCGCCGAACGGCACCTTCCTGTCCGGCATCACCCGCTCGCGCACGATAACGCTGCTC
Source organism: Mesorhizobium sp. M0618 (assembly GCF_040320765.1). Taxonomy (NCBI): domain Bacteria; kingdom Pseudomonadati; phylum Pseudomonadota; class Alphaproteobacteria; order Hyphomicrobiales; family Phyllobacteriaceae; genus Mesorhizobium; species Mesorhizobium sp. M0618. The sequence goes on from NZ_JAMYQH010000035.1 coordinate 26,021, forward strand.
GGCGAATATGGCTTCAGGACCACGGAAAAGACGCTGTCGGTGCGAGATTTCCTCGAAGCGGACGAAATTTTCTCGACCGGGAACCATTCCAAGGTGGTGCCGGTCACGCGTATCGAGGATCGCAATCTGCAACCCGGGCCGGTGGCCAAAAAGGCGCGCGAACTCTATTGGGCTTGGGCGCATTCGACTTCCGCTGCTTGAGCGGATAAAAAGGCGACCGACGCTTCATCCGGAGTTGTCCCAATCCATTCCAGACCTATCTTACTCCGGTATCGACACCGGATTTTTCCACGAGGGAGTACTATCCATGGCCTTTGAATTGCCCGCTCTGCCTTACGACTATGAGGCCTTGCAGCCTTACATGTCGAAAGAGACGCTGGAATATCACCACGACAAGCACCACAAGGCGTATGTCGATAACGGAAACAAGCTCGCCGCCGAGGCCGGCTTGGGTGATCTGTCGGTCGAAGAGGTGGTCAAGCAGTCGTTCGGCAAGAATGCCGGCCTCTTCAACAATGCTGCCCAGCACTACAACCATATCCATTTCTGGAAGTGGATGAAGAAAGGCGGCGGCGGCAACAAGCTGCCGGGCGCCTTGCAGAAGGCAGTCGATAGCGATCTTGGTGGCTATGACAAGTTCAAGGCCGACTTCATTGCCGCCGGCACGACTCAGTTCGGTTCCGGCTGGGCCTGGGTCTCGGTCAAGGATGGCAAGCTGGCGATCTCGAAGACGCCGAACGGCGAAAACCCGCTCGTCCATGGCGCGTCGCCGATCCTCGGCGTCGATGTCTGGGAGCATTCCTATTACATCGACTATCGTAACGCCCGGCCGAAATATCTCGAGGCGTTCGTCGACAGCCTGATCAACTGGGACCATGTCCTCGAATTGTACGAAAAGGCCTGATGCATGTCGCCCAAAAGTGCGCAGCGGTTTTGGGATAACGACATGCACGAAAACAAAGACTCAAACCGCGTCGTTCGAGTCCGCTTGAACACAGCGCGTTTGATGTCCTGATCGATCGTAGAGAAGCCCCGCGCGATGAACTGCTCCCCCCGAAGGTTGATGCCCAACTTTCGGGGTCAGTTCATCGCGCGGGGCTTTTCTTTTTCTGCGTCGAGATTCCCGTAACAACAAAGGTCTGGCAAAAATCATCCGGGGGAAGGGAATTTTTCCCCTGTAGCATCCGTTAACGTCCTGTCCCGAAATGCCTTCATCATGGAGCCAATTGAATGAGAAAGCTTGTTATCGCCATCTCTATGCTCGCACTCGCGGCTTCGGCGGCCTTTGCCGACCCGATCCTCGATCGGCAGGCACTGATGAAGGAACGCGGAAAGATCGTCGGGGGCCTGTCGAAAGTGGTTAAGGGCGAGGAACCCTTTGATGCGGCGGCTGTGTTGACGCAACTTCAGGCGCTGCAGGCGAATGCCGACAAATTCGATGCCGATGCGCTGTTCCCGGCCGGCAGCGACACCGGCGACACCACGGCCTCGCCGAAAATCTGGGAAGACATGGCTGGCTTCAACGCAGCCGATGACAAATATCTCGCCGACGTTAAGGCCGCGGTCGCTGCGGCTCCCGCCGATGCCGACGCGCTGAAGGCGCAAGTCGGCGCTATCGGCTCGGATTGCGGCACCTGCCATCAAGGCTACAGAATCAAGAAGGGCTGATCACCAGCCATGGCATGGCTGAAGAAACTTGTCGGCGCCGTCGTCATTCTGGGCGGCGTCGGTGCAGTTGCCGGCTGGGTCCTGTCGGCGCCGGTGAGGCTCGACAGGGAAACCTTGGCCAAGCTCGGTCCTGGCGACGCAGCCAGGGGCAAGCGCATCTTTTATGCCGGCGGTTGCACATCCTGCCATGCAAAGCCGGGCTCACAGGGCGACGCCCGGCTTCAACTCGTGGGTGGCCTCGAACTCAAGACGCCCTTCGGAACCTTCGTGCCGCCCAACATTTCGCAAGATCCCAAGGACGGTATCGGCGCATGGTCTGTCGAGGACCTCGCCAATGCCATGCTGAAGGGCGTGTCGCCTTCTGGTGAGCATTTTTATCCGGCGTTTCCCTATGCATCCTACGCGCGCATGAATCCGGCCGACATTGGCGATCTCTATGCCTTCTTGAAGACGTTGCCGGCCGTCGCCGGCAAGGCAGCGGGCAATTCGCTCGATTTCCCCTTCGATATCCGCCGCGGCATCGGCCTGTGGAAATTGCTCTACCTCAGCGACCAGCCGGTTGTTGCCTTCCCCGAAGGCACGCCTGATCCGGTGATATCAGGCCGCTACCTGGTCGAAGGGCCAGGCCATTGCGGCGAATGCCACACGCCGCGCGATCTTGCGGGCGGCACGAAGAAGAACGAATGGCTGGCGGGCGCCGTGGCCGCGGAAGGCAGTGGCGTCGTGCCGAACATCACATCAGGCGAGGGCGGTCTCGCCGAATGGTCGGAGGCAGATATCGCCAACTATCTCGAAACCGGCTTCACGCCCGATTTCGATTCGGTCGGCGGCGCCATGGTCGACGTCCAGCGGAACATGGCCGAACTGACGCCGCAGGACCGTGCGGCCATCGCCGCCTATCTGAAGGCGATCCCGGCGCATCCAAACGGCTATCCGGCCCGCAAGAAGACGGCGAACTAGACCGGGTCTGCGGATAACAGGTGGCGGTCGCCGAGAAAATCGAAGCCCGTTTCGAAGAAATGGTTGTAGTTGCAGGTCAGCTCTTCGCCAGGCGCGATGTCGCGCAGCGCAAAGCTCTCCTCGGGTGAGGAGACGTCGCAGTTCGGCTCGTCGGCATGGTTCATATAGCGCGCGTCGTCGGCTTCGAAGACAATGTAGTTCGGATCGCGGCGGTCGGGATAGGAGTAGCGATCGAGATAGCTCTTCACCGGGCCGGCCACGCGCTCATAAGTCTCGACCTCGATGAGCCGATCGAACCTTGGGTCCAGCTTCCAGATCAGAGTGCCGCGAGGAATGTGGTTCTTGGCAAAGACGCCGATTCCCTGGATAGGCGATTTGTCGAGATAGACGTCGACGAGCAGCATAATGGACCTTTACGCGATTGGAGGCTGTCAGGCCGGGAAAAGCCGCGCACTGGGTAGCGCGCGGTCACCGCAATTGCGAGTGAAAATGAGCAACGGGAACTTCAAAAAGTCCCTGATCACCCAGCCCTCCGGAAAGGGCGCGTCGATCATCGTCTGGAGTCAGCGTTGCTGCAGCGCCAGACGGACGCCCAAAGCGCAGTAGATGCCGCCGACAACTTTGCCCTGCCATCGTAACACTGACGGATTTCGGCGCAGGAGCGTGCCGAGCCGGCCAGCGCTCACGGCAAAGACGACCGTGCTGAAAAGGCCCAGTACGACGAAGATGACCCCCAACGCGGCCATCTGAAGCATCACCGTTCCGTTTTCAGGCCGCACGAACTGAGGCAGGAAGGCGAGGAAGAACAGAGCGGTTTTGGGGTTGAGCACTTCGGTCAGGACAGCCTGTCGAAACGCCTTGCCGGCAGAGATCGCAAGCGCGCCGGCAGCCGGATTGGCCGGTGTTTTCTCCATGATCGCGCGAATGCCGAGATAGATCAGGTAGGCCGCGCCGATGTACTTTATGACGATGAACAGCGTCGCCGACGCGGCGATGACCGCCGATATGCCGATCATCGCCATGACGGTGTGAAAGACATCGCCGGCAGCGATCCCGGCGCCCGTCGCGATGCCGACCTTGGTTCCGGAACTCGTTGCCCGGGCGATCGTCAGCAGGGTGGCGGGGCCTGGAATGAAGACGAAGCCGAAAACGACCGCGATGTAAGCGATCAGGGTGGTGAGGTCGATCATTTGTTGGTTGCTCCCGTAAGCTGCGCCTTGCCCATCACTTTCAGCGCGAAGGAATAGGTGTAGGCGATCTCTTCCAGCCGCGAAAACCGGCCGGAAGCACCGGCATGGCCGGAATCCATGTTGATCTTGAACAGAACCGGATTGTCCCCGCTCTTGCGGTCGCGCAGCCGGGCCACCCATTTGGCCGGTTCCCAATAGGTGACGCGCGGATCGGTGAGACCGGCCAGCGCCAGGATCGGCGGATAGTCGTGATCAGCGACATTGTCATAGGGCGAGTAGGCGGCAATGGTCCGGTAGTCGTCGGCGGACGCGATCGGATTGCCCCATTCGGGCCATTCCGGCGGCGTCAGCGGCAGGGTCGCATCGAGCATGGTGGTGAGAACATCGACGAAGGGAACCTCGGCGACGATGCCGCCAAAACAATCCGGCGCCATGTTGGCGACGGCACCCATCAGCATGCCGCCGGCCGAACCGCCCTGCGCGACGATGCGGTCATGCGCCGTGTAACGCTCCGTGACCAGATGGCGCGCGACGGCGATGAAATCGGTGAACGTGTTCATCTTGTTCTCCCGCTTGCCGTCATCGTACCAGCCATAGCCCTTGTCCTTGCCGCCGCGAACGTGAGCGATGGCGAAGACAAAGCCACGGTCGACCAGCGAGAACCAGTTGGTGTTGAAGGCTGCCGGCACGGTGATGCCATAGGAGCCGTAGCCGTAAAGCAGGCAAGGCGCGGATCCGTCCAGCGGCGTGTCGCGATGATGCAAAAGCGAGATCGGCACCAGTTCGCCGTCGCTGGCCGGCGCCATCAGGCGCCGCGTGACATAGTGGTCCGCATCATGGCCGGACGGCACTTCCTGGGTCTTCAGCAGCACCCGCTCGCGGGTGCGCATATTGTAGTCGAACACCTGGGCCGGCGTCGTCATCGACGAGTAGGAAAAGCGCATGATCTCGGTGTCGTATTCATAGGAACCCGACAGGCCGAGCGAGAAGGCCTCCTCGTCGAGGGACAGAAGATGCTCCTCGCCGTTGATCCGGTCGCGCACGACGATGCGCGGCAGGCCTTCCTTGCGTTCGAGCCGGACCATGTGATCCCTGAAGCCGATCACCGACAGGATCAGCCGGCCGGGCTCGTGCGGCACCAGTTCCTGCCAGTTGGCGCGCACGGGATCGCCCGCTGGTGCCGTCATGATCTTGAAGTCCTTGGCGCCGTCGGCATTGGTCAGGATGAAGAAGATATCGCCGCCTTCTTCCAGCTCGTACTGAAGGCCAATCTCGCGCGGCGACACCAGTTTCGGCTCGGCAAACGGATCGTCGGCGCGCATCAGGCGGTATTCCGAGGTCTCGTGATCGTTGATGCCGATCATGATCCACTCGTTGTTGCGGGTGCCGTCGACATTCATGAAGAAGCCGGGATCGGTTTCCTCATAGATCAGCCGGTCGCTTTGCGGGCTGTCGCCAAGCGCATGGAACAGCACCTTCGACGGGCGGTGGTTGGGATCGAGACGTGTATAGAAGAAGCCGTCATTGCCAGCGTTCCAGACACCCGAACCGCCGGTGTCGGGGATCTGGTCCGCAAGCTCCCTGCCGTCGGCAAGGTCACGCACGCGAAGCGTGTAGAATTCGGAGCCCTTGTCGTCGAATGCCCAAAGCAGCCTTGCGTGGTCGGCCGAATGGTCGACACCACCAAGACGGAAATAGGCCTTGCCCGCGGCCTCTGCGTCGCCATCGAGCAGGATATGCTCGGCACCGCCGTCGCGTGGCATACGGAAATAGCGCGGCTGCTCGCCACCAAGCTTGAAGGACGAGCCATAGGCATAGGGTCCGTCCTTCATCGGCACGGAAGAATCGTCTTCCTTGATACGGCCCTTCATCTCCTTGAAAAGCTGCTTCTGCAGTTCGGCCGTGTCGGCCATCAGCTTCGACTGGTACGCGTTCTCCGCCTCGAGTTCTGCGCGGATTCCCGCATCGAGCAATGACGGGTCGCGGAACATCTCCTGCCAGTTGCCGGCCCGCAGCCAGGCATAGTCGTCGGTTCGCGTGATGCCGTGATGCGTGTCGGAAACCGGCCGCTTCTCGGGCGCTGGCGGGCTGACGATCGGAAATATGGATGTCTTGGTCATTGCGTCTCGCTTTGCCAGTATCTTGAATGGGCCAGTATCTTGAATAGGCCAGTATCTTGAATGGACCATCTCAAATGGAGAATATCTTGAACGGCGAATGAACACGCCGCTCAGGGCAGGTTCAAGAGCCACAGCGTATGGGTTGTGTCGGCTCCAGGAGATGAGCCGGGAGGAGAGATGATGACTATTTGGTCTCGGACTGCTGCGGCTTTCGCCGTTGCTTCACTAACTCTGGCCTTTGCCGGCCAGTCTCATGCGACCGTATTCGCGGCTTGGCAAGTGGCCAATGTGCCGTTCGGCGATACGCTCAACGTACGCAAATACCCTTCGGGCACATCCCAGAAGCAGGCGGGATATCCGAACGGGACCGTTCTGCAGATGACCGGGCGATGCACCGGCGGAATAAACCTGCTCGACATCGCCAACCAGCCGGTATGGAAGCAGGAACAGAAGATTCGCTATCGCTGGTGCGAAGTCTGGCATGATCCGGCCCAGAACGGCAATTTCATCACCGGCTGGGCCTATGGCAAATACATCACCCCGCATTGATTGACGCGGCAGCAATCAGCCGATCGGTTGGATGACAGGCATGCATGATTGCTTGCGTATGACCACGGCAACCTGTGGTTTTGTAGGCAAATATGAACAACCAATATTGCCCGAGCGATACCAAGCAAGATCAAACATTAAAACCCGTTTCGTGAGTTGCCATGAATGTAACGGCGATCTGACGTTACGTCAGCCGCCGCCGGTGGGAGCGCGAAATATCGATAAATTACACAATGCACGAAAGATTGAAGCTGATCGCGGAATAATTGATCAATAGCGTTCAATATAGCGTAAGGGCCGAATTGACTTACTTGGTCTGCGCGCTCATTGATGTGCCCGCGACACGAATCGTAGAAACTCTACCTGCACAAAATTCGTGCGATGCCCTGCTTGTAAAAAAGGGCGCAGATCGATGTAACTCTTGTTGGGGCCCGAAGACCATGGATATTGTCGAAACACCTTCCAGAAACAGCGATGCGCTGATCGAATTGACCGCCGATGTGGTGGCCGCCTATGTCAGCAACAATCCCGTGCCGGTCGGCGAATTGCCGAACCTGATATCCGATGTCCATGCTGCGCTCGGGCGTGTGGGCGGAACCGCCGAACAGCCGCCTGCCGACAAGCAGAAGCCGGCGGTCAACCCGAAGCGGTCGGTTCATGACGACTACATCGTCTGCCTTGAAGACGGCAAGAAGTTCAAGTCGCTGAAGCGTCATTTGATGACCCACTATGACCTGACACCGGATCAGTATCGCGAAAAGTGGAACCTTGACCCGACCTATCCGATGGTTGCACCCAACTATGCGGCTGCCCGGTCACAGCTTGCCAAGAAGATGGGCCTCGGCCGCAAGCGCAAAGCGCGGTAATCGCTGCCAGAGCAATTCCAGGAAAAATGTGAAACGGTTTTCCCGGGAAAGCGCATAGAGCTTTCCCTTGGGAATTGCGTTAAAATAAGCCAGATCGGATCGACATCAACGGCGCCTTCGGGCGCCGTTTGATTTTTGCGCGCCGCGACGCGCGGATCGGGTATGGAGGTGTCAGGCGGTCTGCTTGAGCGCTGCCTCGGCGTCGCGCTTGATGCGCTTGACCATCGAGCGAAGGCCGTTGGCGCGCTGCGGCGACAGATGTTCGTCGAGGCCGAGTTCTTTCAATGTCGCTTCCGCATCGGTCTGCTGGATTTCGCTGGCGGTCCTGCCGGAAAACAGCGCCAGCATGATCGCAACCAGTCCACGCACGATGTGAGCGTCCGAATCGCCGGTGAAGGTGACGATCGGGTCGGTCCCGGCTCCGCGTTCGGTGGTCAGCCAGACCTGGCTCACGCATCCCGGCACCTTGTTGGCGGCGCTGCGCTGCTCGTCGGGAAATGGCGGCAGCGCCTCGCCGAGTTCGATGACATAGCGATAGCGGTCTTCCCATTCCTCGAGGAACGAAAAATCGTCGCGGATCGTCTGGATCGTGGTGGTCATGGCCCGGATATAGTCACGCGGCGGCGCCGCGTCACGGAAAAACAAGGACACCGCGGGCGTCGAGAGGGCAGACAGCCCGCGGTGCGCCGTCGAAACGGCTTAATTCTGAGGCGGCAGGTTGACGGTCTCGGGCAAGACGATTTCTTCGGGCAGGCTGCCGGTCATCGTGGATGTGTCGGGGCTGGCGGCGGACTTGTCGTCCATTATCGCTGCCGCGATCTTGGCGGTCTCCTTGGCGCGGGCGGTGATGGTGTGCATTGCCGACTTGCCGGTCTCGCAGACATCGGGCTTGCGTTCGCAAATGCCGGCGATATCGCCAACCGCTTCGCGTGCCGCAAACAAGGCCTGAATCGGCCCGACGCTTTCGCGGCCCGATTCATCGGGGCCGACAGTCAGCGGCAGCGCCAGCAGCACCAGCGAAAACCAGAAAGCCATTCTTATGAGGAAGACCATGCCCTTGCCCTCTCGTCGTGATCGGATCATGCATCCATATGGCATGACCTCTTTTGTAGGCAGGATCTTGGCACACAGGCGCAAAGGACGGCTTGCGGGCAAAGAGAGAATTTTCCTCAAATTTTAGGCAAATTCGAAACGAAGCGTTTTGCAATCGATTTGTCTCAATTGCCAGTGATTTTCCTTAACAACAAATAACCATATATCCCCATGATTTTCCTGTATTTTTCTTGGAATGTGGAAGTCCGGGTGCCGTGTGCGTCTGTCCGATAGGTGCCGTCGCCGGATAACTCTCCGTTTACTATGGCTGCATTTGCCCGTGCTTTCGGCGGCCGGCATCCCGATATTTGCCGCAGGCCAGGGCCTTGGTCGGCCCTGCCTTATCCATTCCTTAAACGCTGGATGCGAGTTTCAAAGCCAACCAGAACCATCTGCAAAGCAGAGCTGTCCACGACAAGTGCGAGTGCGTTGAGTTGAGTTCAATCAAGGCCAGATACGTTGAATTGCCTGCCGCGATTTCGGCCGGTTGCGAACGTATGGTCCATCCGTCCACCCTTGGGCGGAGCGACCGCGAGCGCCAGCGCCGTTTCATCGGCGTCATGCTCGCCGCTCCTTTCCTTGCCGCCGGCGCCGCGGTCACGCTGGTCACTTCAGGCATGGGCGTCGCCGTCACCATGGCCGCCATCTTCGCCGCCTTTGGCCTGTGCTGGTTCGTCGCCTTGCTGGTGGCGGCGACCGGCAAGATGGCGATGGCGAGTCGGGTCGCCCTGGTGCTGGCCGGCATTTCGCTCGGCAGTCTCATTGCCGTCGCGGGCGGGTTGGGTTCGCCTGTCGCCATGCTTGTCCTGGCGCTGCCTTTCGAAGCCTGGTGGATCGGCGGCTCGCGACGTGCAGCACTGTGGGGAGCCGTGTCGGCCGCTGTCGCCATCCTGGCTCAGCCTTTGGCTGGAACCGTATTCCCGTTCGCAGGAGCGCAGATCGCGGCGTGGCACTGGCTGGTGCCGTTGGCGTGGGCGCTGACACTGATGCCGCGTGCATCGGCGTTTCAAAACACGGCCGACGCGGCTGTGGTCGACACTGCCGACCAGCTCGAAGACATCATCGATGCGGTGGTCTTGCGGGTCGCCCGCCATGGCGAGGTCCTGGACGCGTCGCCGAAAGCGCGCACGCTTTTGAAACTGCCGCCCGAATTGCTGTCCGGAAACGGCCTCTTCGATCGCGTCCATCTGTCGGATCGCGTTTCCTATCTCAGCGCAATGGCCGACATGCGCGACGGTGCGCTGTCGCGCCGGCTCGAATTGCGCATCCGGCTGCCTCAGAACGGCAATAGCCTGACGGCCGACAATTACCGGCCGTTCTCGCTTGATCTGGTGCGTGGTGAGGAACAGGGTGACGTCTTTACGCTCGTCCTGCGCGAGAATGACGAGATCAGCCGGTTGCGCGAGGATCTCGCGGCGGCCAATGAGGCGGCCGCATCCGCCGAAGTGGCGAAGGGGCGCTTCCTGGCGGTGGTCAGCCACGAACTGCGCACGCCGTTGAATGCCATCATCGGCTTCTCGGATATGCTGCTGCACGAGATGTTCGGCGCCTTCAAGGATCCGCGCCAGAAGGAATATGTCGGCCTGGTGAGGGATTCGGGCCAGCATCTGCTCGCCGTCGTGACCTCGATACTCGACGTGTCCAGGATTGAATCGGGCGTTTATGCGACCGAGCCGGAGCCGTTCCGGTTCGCGGAAGCGGTCGACATGTGCCAGTCGATGATGCAGCTGCAGGCGCAGGCCAAGAACATCGATCTGCGGGCGCAGATCGCGCCGGACGCCGGCGACATCAATGCCGATCAGCGCGCCGTGCAGCAGATGCTCATCAACCTGGTCTCCAACGCGATCAAGTTCACCCCCGACGGCGGCGACGTCGTCGTCGGTGCCAAGCGGATCGGTTCGCGCCTGCATTTCTGGGTCAGGGACACCGGCATCGGCATCGCCGAGGAGGATTTCGCCAATCTCGGCAAGCCCTTCATGCAGATCCAGAACGACTATACCCGCCGTTTCGAGGGGACTGGTCTTGGCCTTTCACTGGTCAAGGGCCTGGTGGCGCTGCACGAAGGCACGATGTCCATCGAAAGCATGCCGGGCGAGGGCACCACGGTGACCATCAGCCTGCCGGTGAACGGACCGAAGGGACATCAGGCGGAGAAGGCCGGCGTGCTGACCATGCCTGTGGCGATGGCGAAAGGGGACAGAAATGGCTCGCTCCGCAAAACAGGCTAAGGCGGTCAAGCGCCGCAGCAACGCCTTTCAGGACGGCGCTGTCGCCGTCGGCGGCATGATCTCGCGCAACCCTGTCCTGGTGGGCGGCTCGACGGCATTCCTGGTGACGCTGTTCTACGTCTCCGCAAATGCCTTGTGGTACCAGCCTTTCCCGCATGCCGGCGCATTCTTCGCGACCCGCAGCATTGCGGGTTTTCCGCACGCGGCGCCCGACGAGCCGGAAACGACGTTCAACATCGTGCGGCCATCCGGCGCGCCGGCACCGATCAAGGGCGATCCGGTTGTCGAGCAGGTGCAAGGCATATTGAAGGATCTCGATTTCTATTCGGGAACGGTCGACGGCATTTCCGGACCCAACACCCGCAAGGCTATCCAGGACTATCAGCAGAAGGTTGGGCTCAACACGTCCGGCGAGATCGACGCGCTTCTGCTCGATCAACTGGGCGCGACGCCGAAAACCGCTTCCGTGGTACCCAGGCCGCAGCCGCGTCCGGATACGCCGGCCGCCGTTCCGGTGTCTTTGCAGACAGGTTCGGGACAGACAAATTCCGGACAGGCGAATGCCGCGACGCAAGCGCCCGATGCCCGCATCGTCAAGATCCAGGCCGGGCTCAAGGCGTTCGGCAATGACGACATGCAGCTGGATGGTGTCGTCGGCGCGCGCACCAAGGCAGCGATCAAGGAATTCCAGTCGCTGTTCGGGCTGCCGCAGACCGGCGAGCCCGATGAGATCGTCTACGTCAAGATGCGCGAGATCGGCCTGACCAACTGACGGCTGAAACGACGGCTCGCCCAGCGGGGGAAATATCGACAAAGCAATTCCAGGAAAAGTGTGAAACGGTTTTCCGTCCGGAATCGCGTCAAACAAGGGCTAAAGTAGTTTGCCGTTTCCTTGAAACGGCAAACTACTTTAGAGAACCCGCCTGCCTTGTTCTCATGCATGCCGTTGTTCCAAAACCGGAACCCACCTTTTGGGCGACATGCATTCGCGGAGTTTTCTCATGCGTGTCACATCGGATCTGTGGGTCTCGGCCCTGTTGCGCCGGGTTTTCAGCGCCGGTGGATTTGCCGCCGTGGTCAAGCGCGGCGCGACCGAGGCCGGCGCTGTGTTCGTCCTGGCGCGGGGCAGGCTGGGTGAGGTTGCGCTGTTCGGGCCGGCGCCGCAGACAAGCTATGATTCGGCCAAGCCCGACGACCGGTTTTTCACTCTGCTCGGAGCCGGCGAGGATGCCGCGGTGCTCGACGCCAGGCTGGAAAGGGAGAAAAAGTTCGATCCCGACATTTGGGTGGTCGAGATCGAGGCCGGCACCGTGCCTGTCGAGGAGCTTATTTCCGTGAAGACGCCCTGAGACCGGAGGTATCAGCCGCATCGTCGCTGTTTGAGGCGGTGCGTGTATCGCTGTTGGCAGGTGCTGCGCCGCGAACCGCCCTTGAAAGGGTTTCCGCCCGCCACGACCGCATCTTGTCCTGGGCCGCCTCGCGATGCAGCAGCCGGTAGCGGTCGAGGAAAGTCCGGATAGCCTGCGGATGCGGGAACTGGCTGGGATAGACGGCAACCGTGATCAGGAAGGCCCTGTCTTCGCTGAGGTCGAGCGAGCGTAAGGCGGCAAGCAGCGAGGCATAATTCTGGTTGGCGGTGAGCGATCGCGCGATCTCGAAATCGATATCGAGTGCATCGGCGAGCGCGGTCTGGAAGAACGCGGCGTTTCCCGTCAGAGCTGTCTCGCGCAATTTCACATAGGTGTCGGCGCCCTTGAAAGGATCTGCGTTCGTCGCTGCCGCCTCGTCGCCGGTGCGCATCATCGAGCGCAGCCTGCGCCGTGCATTCTCGGCCGCGATGCCGAGTGCCTGTTCTCGGGCGGGCTCGCCGGAGGCGCTTTCCGCGCTCGCTGGCGCGATCTTGTCTGCTGCAGCGGCGTTCGCATCCGGGTCCGGCGCACGCACCAGGGTTGGCCTCTCGAGGGCCCTGATCAGATCAGCAATGGTCGGGTTCAAGCTCTTGCGGCGCGCGATGGCACGCGCATGCGGCAGGCCATGTCGCCCGATCAGGGCGATGAGATCGATGTCGCTGACGGCGCGTGAGCGGATGAGCAGCGGCGCGGCAATGTCGACCGGTTCCTCGCAAAGGCGGCGCACCAGGGCGGCGGGGGCGTATTCGCATTCGGAAAGGGCGGCTGCCACGTAACGGCGAGATTCGACGGACACATTGTCGAACAGCGGCAGCGTCAGGTCTTCGAGTTGGCCAATCTCACGGCGTGAAGGGCGGGTGAGCGAGCAGAATGCCGACACCGCGGCGCGGAACAGCCTTTCGGCCTTTCCTGAGTCTTTTCGTACCGCGATTTGCCTGAAGTCCGAAGATGACACGAAGGATACGCCCGTACTCGACACAAACTTGGCCGCGCTCGACCGGGACTGTGCCGGTTTCGCGAGCGCCCCGGTCAGGACTTCCTGACCTCAAGACAAAGATCAAGTTAGCGACGATCCGTTAGCGTTCCGTTAACCCTCTGCCGGCCTTAATGACATTTGGAGGCGTTGCGTTGTGCTCCGGGGAAACCGAGAGGAATGCGCGAACCATGGGCATGGTACTGTCTTTCGTGCCGCGTACGGCACCAAACACCAGAGTAAAGCAAACCGTCGAAATGCCGGCGGCTGTAATCATCTTTCCCGGCATCCGCTACGAGCGGCCATGTGCCGGCGAAGTGCGGCCGGTCGATCCCGACAAGCCGGGCTCGCCAGGAACAAAACCGGTCCCGCACCACTGAGTTTCGGCGGCCACGGACCTTTCGTCCGGGATCATGTCTAGTGCATGTCTCGCAAAAATGACCTCGGTTTTGGGATAACGACATGCATAAACAAAGATCTAAAGCGGGTCGTCTGAATCCGTTCAGACGCGACACGCTTTAGAAGTCCTGCAACTCGCAGGAACTCTGTTCGAAGAAGTGCGACACGATCGGCTTCCAGCTGCTGTCGGGCACGAAGGCGCGGATGACGAAGATGCCTTCCTCGATCGGCGCTTCGACGAAGATCGCCCCCTGAAGATCCTCTGGAAGATCCTTGCGCACGTCGATCATCTGCGCCGGCGTCAGCACGACGGCATCCAGAACGCCGCCGGTCGCTGTGTGGTCGTTGAAGGAATAGATGTTGTGGCCGCTGCGGTCATAGACCGAGACCGACCAGAACGGGACATGTCCAGGTGCCTTGACGCGGACCATGCCTTCGCCCAGATCGAACCGGCAGGCCGTCGCGTAAAACAGCGGGTCGACGGATTTCACCACGGGCGCCCCACCGGCCTCGGCATCGAGCCGCGTCATCTTGTATAGATCCGACGCCATGGACAACCGCGACCAGGCGTCGCGTTCGGAAAACTCGGGCACCAGCAGCAGCACGGCGATGTGAACGATGCCGGCGCCGAGCAGACCGAGCAGGACGGCATGCAGAAGTCCGCGCATCGCAGCGTAAAAACTACGCATTGCAGCCGACCTTGACGATATGCGGCAGCGAGACGTCCGACAGGCCGGTGCTGCTGGCGATCGGCGTGTCGTAGAAGGTCAGCACGAAATACATCCTGCCGGAGCCGTCTGTCAGCAGCCAGTTGCCCGGCATCGGGTCATGGCCGGCGGAAATGATCACCGAATTGTCGGGCTGGCGCACCACCCCATAGGATTGCAGCGCCGCCAGCCGGGGTTTGCCGGTTTCGACCACGCCAAGCGACTGGTCGGCGGCATAGAGCGTCCAGAACCGCGCCGTCGGAAATCCGCCCTCGATTGTGTAGGTGCATTCGCGCTTGAGCTCGGCGCCGGCCGCGTCTCGCTCGGCGACGAAGGACAGCCCCTCGGCGCGGCCGAGCGCAAGCACACCCTCGCGCGCCACGCGGGCTTTGGAATAGGGATCGGCGGACGGGGTGCCGATATCGGGAAAGGCCGTCCATTGGCCGATCCTGATGGCGCCGACGCCATCCTGGACTTTCAGCGCATACCAGACGCTGCCGCCACCGCCGACGATGGCTATGGCAAGCGAAAGCAGCGTCAGGAAGGCAGTTTTGAGCATGAGGGGCCGGGAACACGAAGAGTTGCCGCTCGGGGATATCGCGGCGCGGGGCCTTGTGGCAAGCGGGCCGATGGATTTGCCGCCCCGGACCAGTCGAAAGACCTGCCCAGTCGGAAAGATCACAGCGCCGACAGCGTCTCCGGCGGTTGAGGCGTACTGAGGACGGGGGCCGACTGGAACAGCGTGGTCATGTCTCGCAGCGTCTGGGTCGTGCGGCTGGACAGCACCGGCGGCCGCTCGGCCGCCGCATTGGCCGCCGCCTGTTCGTCGCTCTTCTTCAGCGCTTCCTCGGCCTTGGCCGCGATCTCCTCGTCGACGAAAGGTTTGTCGATGCCGGGGATCGGCTTGAGGTCGATATTCTGGTGCGCGTAGACCATCAGTCGCTGCCACACCATCGCCGGCAGCGAGCCGCCGGTCATGTTCTTGGTCGGCGTGAAGTCGTCATTGCCCATCCACACCGCCGCCGTGTAGTTGCCGGTGAAGCCGACAAACCAGGCGTCGCGGTAGGATTGCGTCGTGCCCGTCTTGCCGGCGACGACGATGTTGGGAAGTTGAGCCCGCCGCGCGGTGCCCATCACCGGCACTGCCGCCAGCATGGTGTTCATCGATTTCAGTGCCTGCTCCGACAGCACCCGGTGCGGCGGCGGCGCATCCTTGGCGAAATCATAGACCACCTCGCCGGTGCGGGTGACGAGCTGGCTGACGCCGTGCCGGGAGCCGACGAAGCCATTGTCGGCGAACACGCTGTAGCCCGTCGCCTGGTCCATCACGGTCATGCCCGAGGTGCCGAGAACCATCGTCTTGTGTGCTTCGATCGGCGATTCCACACCCATCGCCTCGGCCATGGCCTTGATCGGGCCAATGCCGAGATGATCCTTGGCCAGCCGCACCGGCACGGTGTTGATCGATTTCGCCATTGCCATGATCAGGGTGACGTTGCCCGCCGATCCGCCGTTGTAATTGTGCGGTGACCAGCTGCCCCAACTGATCGGGCCGCCGGAAATAATGGAGTTGGGAGTGAAGCCGTGTTCCATCGCCGTTGCGTAGACATAGGGCTTGAATGACGAGCCGGTCTGGCGCAGCGCCTTGGTGGCGCGGTTGAACTGGCTGGCGCCGTAGTCGCGGCCGCCGACGATGGCGCGCACGGCGCCGTTGGTCTCGATGACCACGACCGCGCCCTCGGTGACGTTATACTCCTTGCCGAACTGGCGCAGATGGAACTCCACCGATTCTTCCGCCGCCTTTTGGATGTTGGCGTCGAAGGTCGTGTGGGCGACGAGCGAGTGCTGGCCCGGCTTGGCGATCTTCTTGACCTCGTCGAATGCCCAGTCGAGGTAATAGTCAGGGCTTTTCTGTTCGCCGCGGTCGACGACATCGGCCGGGTGCAGCCTTGCCTGCAGAACCTGACCCTCGGTCATGAAGCCGGCATCGACAAGGTTGGACAGCACCACATTGGCGCGCGCGCGCGCCGCCGGCAGGTTGATGTGCGGCGCATATTTGGTTGGAGCCTTGAACAGGCCGGCCAGCATCGCCGCCTCGGCCAGGTTCAGGTCCTTGACGCTCTTGCCGAAATAGAAGTCGGCGGCAGCCTCGATGCCGAACGTGCCGCCGCCCATATAGGCGCGGTCGAGATAGAGCTGCAGGATTTCTTTCTTCGACAGATTGGCCTCGAGCCACAGCGACAGGAAAGCTTCCTTGATCTTGCGCTCCAGCGTGCGCTCATTGGTGAGGAACAGGTTCTTAGCCAATTGCTGGGTGATGCTCGATCCACCCTGGACGACGGAGTTCGCCCGCACATTCTCGAAGATCGCCCGTGAAAGGCCCAGTACGTCGATGCCGTAGTGATCGAAGAAGCGACGGTCCTCGGTGGCAAGCACCGCCTTGATGACGTGATCGGGCATCTCATCGACCGGCACGGAATCGCGCTGGATGATGCCGCGCTGGCCGATCTCGTTGCCATAGCGGTCGAGGAACGTGACGGCGAAGTCGCCCTGGGCGCGCCAGTCGCCGGCAGTGTCCTGGAAAGCCGGAATGGCCAGCGCCAGCATCACCACGATGCCGACGGCGCCGAGCGTGAAACCTTCGCTCAGCAGTTCGATGATGCCACGGCGCCAGCCGTTGACGCGGAAGCGCCGCGAGAAGATCGTCGCCGATTCCCAGAACTGGCGCGCCTTGAAGCCGATCTCGTAGAGCGAGGAATCGATCCACGCGTCGAGCGCCAGCAGCCGGGCGGCGATCGGACCTCTTCTCTTGCGCGGTTCGGGACTGGCCATTCGATATCCGGCTAGCAATTGCACGACCTGAGAACCGCAAACCGGCAATTTCAGGGCGATGCATTCCGCAAGACTATTCCTCCATTTTTCCAGCACTCACAAGGGCGGCGAAGACACAGTATCGGGTTTGTTGCTGATGGCGCGGGCCGGGAATACAACTCGACGCCAACAGCATGTGACAGCAAAAGCCCGCGCCTCCAGCGGCGACGTGTGCTTTTTTATCACTGCAGCACGGGCGCGCCTCAAGCAGCTCGCAGGCTTTCTTTCGGGCGCAAATTCTGGTTCATGCGGAACAGGTTCAATGGGTCGTAGCGCTGCTTGATTTCCAGAAGCCGTCGATGGTTGCCACCATAGGCCGCTTCGACCCGGTCGACCTCGTCCTCCGGCATGAAGTTCACATAGGCGGTGCCGGCGGCATAAGGCTTGGCCGCCTCGTAGATTGAACGAGCCCAGTCGGTGCAAGCCTTGTCCATCGTCGGTTCGCGCCAGCGGGCGTGAACGTTCATGACGAAATGCGAACTGCGCTGTGGGAACGCCGTTGCGTCCGCCTTGACGCGACCTGCCGCGCCGCCGACATGGCCGATAAATATCTCGCATTCGGGTCCCGGCAGCTTGGCTATTGCCCCCCTGACGACCGCAGCCGCCTCCTCGGAAAACTCGGTGAAGTCATGGCTCTTCCAGTAGTTGCGGGCGCCGGGCGTGAGCAGTGGGTCGAATGCCTGCTGCCAGCCGGTGAACGGGCTGGGGCCCACGACATCGGCAATCGGCGTGCCGATGGCTCGAAGTTTTTGCGTCGCCTTTTCGCCTGCCTCGATGTCGCC
Organism: Mesorhizobium sp. M0618; assembly: GCF_040320765.1. Classification (NCBI taxonomy): domain Bacteria; kingdom Pseudomonadati; phylum Pseudomonadota; class Alphaproteobacteria; order Hyphomicrobiales; family Phyllobacteriaceae; genus Mesorhizobium; species Mesorhizobium sp. M0618. The sequence continues at coordinate 43,835 of NZ_JAMYQH010000035.1, forward strand.
GCAATAGCACATGGCCAGCACCAGAACCTCCTTGCCATGCCACTCCGCGGGCAGGAAGGGCAGCAGCGGCGCCTGCCGCATGACCACCCAGCAGGTCAACTCGTCAGGTGCGGTCTCGAGCGCCTTGCGATACTCCCGCAGCACCTTTTCGGCATCGGCGAAGGGATGGACGACAAGCCCCGCCAGCACTTGCGGTCCAAACTCATGGAGTTCGAACTCGAATGCCGTGACGACGCCGAAATTGCCGCCGCCGCCGCGCAGCGCCCAGAACAAATCCGGATTTTCAGTCTGGCTGGCCCGGAGCAGTTTGCCATCGGCGGTGACCACATCGACGGAGGCAAGATTGTCGATGGTCAGGCCGAATTTGCGGGTGATCCAGCCGAAGCCGCCACCCAGCGTCAGGCCGGATATGCCGGTGGTCGAGTTGATGCCGGTCGGTACCACCAGCCCGAAGGCCTGCGTTTCCTTGTCGACATCGGCAAGCGTCGCGCCAGGCCCGACCCATGCCCGCCGCGCGGCGACATCGACCCGCACCGATCTCATCAATGACAGATCGATCATCAGGCCACCGTCGCAGACCGCACTTCCGGCAATGTTGTGGCCGCCGCCGCGCACCGAGACGAGAAGCCTGTTCTCCCTGGCGAAATTCACGGCACTGACGACATCGGAAGCGCCGACGCAGCACACGATCAGCCCGGGCCGTCGGTCGACCGTGGCATTCCAGACGGTTCGTGCTTCGTCGTAGGCGGCATCGCCTTCGCTCAGCATTTTGCCGCGCAATTGTGCCGAAAACGCTTCCAGGGCTGCGGCGTCGACTGTCGTTTTGCCGCGTTCAAGCGTGGTGAGGCTCATGGTGTTCATGGTTTCCTCCCGATTTGCAGATGAGCTGTCCTATCCCAAAAGACGGTTTTACTGTGCGCTTATATTAGCTATCGCGCAAGTTTCGCATCGGGCAGCGTTCCGACTCGCAAGCGGGGCACACGGTGCCGCCAGCCGGCGATCTCAGCCGTTTTGCCCGCGCGACCTTGCACCCTCGGCCGCCAGGATGCCGATCATGCTGATGCGAATGTGAGCGAAGCAGCGTAGCGCTATCCCACTCCTCAGGCCGGTTCGCGCTTCAGCGCCTGCGCCATGCAGTGGATGCCGCCGCCGGTCTTGGAAATCTCGTTCATGTCGACGGCCGCGACCTCGAAGCCGCGCGCCTTGAGCTGGCCGATCAGCGTCTGGCTGGAGGTCGGCGCGATCACCCGGTCCTTGCCGAGCGACATGAAGTTGCAGCCGAGGGCCATCGTGTCCCGGAACGGCACGTCGATGATCTCGTGGCCCTTGCCCTTCAGCCAGTCGACGATGCCGGGTTCGGTGCAGGCGAGGCAGACGGCGGTCAGCTTTTCGGCGATCGGCACCACCATCAGGTCGATATGGACGTAGTATTCGTCGATGAAGGCGATGCGGGTTTCCCAGCCCTCCTTGTCGAACCAGGCTTGTACTTGGCGCGCGCCTTCCTCCTGCGTGCGGGCGCCGCCGCAGCCGATCAGCACGACGCCGTCCTCGATGACGTTGAAGTCGCCGCCCTCGAACGTACCAGCCGTGACCATGTCGTAGATCGGGATGCCGAGCTTTTCGTAGGTGCGGATCGCGGCATAATTCTCGCCGCGCCGCCACCAGTTGGCCATGGCGGTGATGAAGGCGCCGTAGGGCGTCATGACGCTGGAATCGCGGGAATAGACCTGCATCGGCAGTTCCGGCGTCGGCTCGTGCCAGTGGATGTTGACGCCAAAATGCTCGTAGGCGGCGACAAGGTCCTTGTGCTGCGCCTGGGCAATCTGCACGTTGCAGGGTGCCTCGCGCAGATGCTTTCGCGACAGCGAGCTAGTCGAGAGATGACGCAGGAAATTGGGTGAGCCGAGCAGCACGTCGGTCAGCACGTCGGTCTCGTTGGCGAAGCCCCAGGCGGTCAGCGGCTTGGTGCCGCCGGCGGGGTTGCGGCGCTGCAGCGAAAACGGCTCGGCGACAATGCGGTCATGAACGGTCATGGGGTGCTCCTTGTGATCAGATCAGCGGTCATTTGGCTTGGGGAATGCTCGGTATCCACCAGTCCCGTCCGCGCGGGGTGGTGACATATTCCGGCCAACGGAAATGGATCGGCGGTTCGTAATCGCAGAGCGGCGCGATCCAGTTCGAGCCGCCGATTCCGCCACCGGTGCGAGCGACGAATTCATTCATCGCCGCGTCGCGGGCGGTTTTGTCCTCGAGCAGGCGAAGGGCGGCGAGCGCGATCGTGCGGGAGGCGCAGGCCACCATCGGGTCGATGGTGGCGGGAATACCGCCCAATGCATTCATTGCCCATGACGGATAGGGATAGCCGGTTTCCGAACGCAGCGCCGGGCGGGCGACATAGAAGCGCGCCGTCGGCGTATGCCAGCTCATGTCGGTGTAATCGTCGGAGGTCGAGTTGACCTGCGAGGGCGGCAGGTCGCGGCGCAGGATCGCTTCCGCTGCCTGCGGCTCGATCAGGCGCTCCAGCTCTTCGATGAACGGCTCGTCGCTCGCCATGCGCCCGGCATTGACCTGTATTTCGCGCGCGACTGCCTTGGCGTCCTCGTCCCAGCGCGGCGGCCCCACGGTCGACAGTGCTTCATAGGCGATCTCGGCCATTGCATGATTGGCAAGTCCCGGTCGTGACTTCGACACCCAATGCCGCTCGATGCGGCAACCACTCATCGCTGCCGCCGCCTCGGCATTGCGGTCGAGCACCGCGGTGACCTGCTCGGCCATGGCAAGCGTCGGCACGCGGATCATGTACTGGATCTCGGCCAGCCCCGCCGGCAAATTGTCGGCGGTCGCTTGCCCCGCCGTCAGGATCGCCTCGCTGATCGACCAGCCGCCCTGGTGAGGCAGCATGGAATCGCGCAGAGCCTTGGAGGCCATGTACATCATCATCAATGCGTCGTTGGCGCCGGGCGCGCGCGCCGCCGAATGTGCTTGCGGAATGGGTGCGGCACCCGCAGCCAGGGCCCAGCGCTCCGGTTGGTCGCAGATGAAGCGGTAGATCATCGCGTAGGCCGCGCCGCAATGCGTGTCCCAGCGCGCCGTGTTGCAGAGCGGCAGCATGTAGAACGGATGAAAGGAGATCATGCCGGCAAGGCCGTCATAATAGCCCTTGGCGGCATGGATCGGCTTTGACCCACGCACCTTTTCCGCCGGCTCGCCGGTGAAGCGCAGCGTGCCTGATATGCCGTGGCGCTGCATCGCTGCCTTGGTCGCCAGCAGCCCGCCGAGGCTCGAAATCCCGAGGCCGGAATGCGGGTCGGTATGGCCGCCGGCCTGGTTGCCAAGTCCCCGGCGCGGACGCTCGACCGTAGCGGCATCCTGGCAATTGCCCGGCACCGCGTCGTATTCGGCGTACATGCCGATGGTCGGGCCGGGGCCGTTGGTCCAATGCGCGCAGAAGGCGGTCGGCATGCCGCCGGAGCCTTCTTCGACGGAAAAGCCTTCGAGTTTCAGTCGCTCCACATACCAGGCGGCGGATTGATACTCGCGCCACGCGGTTTCGCCGAAATCGAAGATGGTGCGTGTCCACGCGGACAACAACGGCTGGATGCCGTCGAGACAGGCAAGGGCGGTTGCTTGCGCCGGGGTGGCCACCGGTTTCTCCATGACATGAGAAGAAAGCAGTGAAGCGGGTCGCTAAAAAGTGATATGTTTTCCCGGTTCGTGCAAATTCGGTTCACCTGAGGCTCCTTGCGTATACCATCGACACAAGCGCTGCGTGCGCTCGACAGCTTCGCCCGCCACGGCAGCGTCTGGCGCGCCGCCGACGAGTTGCACCTGACCCGCAGCGCTGTTAGCCATCAGCTTCGTCTGCTGGAGCGCGACCTCGGCTTCGACCTGCTCGAACGCATCGGCAAGGGCGTGGCGCTGACGCCGCGCGGCCAGCGCTACGCCAGCGACGTGCGCAAGGCGCTGACCGTTCTGGGCGATGCGGTGACGCGCGATGCCGGCACCGGCGTCGGCGGCTCGTTCGCCGTCAGTTGCACGCCCGGCTTCGCCTCGCTGTTCTTGTGCACCCATATCGGCGAGTTCCGGCAGATGTATCCCGACGTGGCGCTGCGCATCCTGACGCCGCGCCGGCTCGACGATGTCAGCAACGCCGACGCCGATGCCTTCATTGCGTTCGGTGTCGGCAATTGGCCGAACCGGGCGGTCGAACCGCTCTGCGAAATCTCGTTCACGCCGCTCTGCAGCCCGACGCTGCTCAACAAGATCGGCGGCTTTTCCCGGCCGTCGGACGTGCTGCGCGCCAACCTGCTGCATCTCGATGACACCGAGGATTGGGCGCGCTGGCTGGCGCTGTCCAAGGTGGAAAACCCCGACATTGAGGGCGGCATCTTCTTTTCGGACATGAACCTCGTCTTCTCGGCGGCGATTGCCGGCCAGGGCATCGCCATGGGCGACGAACTGACCAGCCGGCGGGCGCTGAGCGAGGGCCGGTTGGTCAGGCCGTTCGATATAGCGATCAAGTCGCCGCGCTCCTATTTCCTGGTCTCCGAACATGCCAAGGCTTCGCATCCGGTTCTGGAAGCGTTCGTGGGATGGCTGCGTTCGAAGCTCTCGGAGAACCGCATTCTGCCATATTGAGGGCAGTTGGCGACATCTCGCCATAGATGAATGGAATTTGCCGATCAGGCGAAAACTATTCGGTTGCGGTGAGCCGGCACCCTGCCTACGATTTCGACAAGCGTTAGGGAAAGGGCAGTATGCAGCAACCCGGCCGTGCCGCAGAGATCAAGGCAATCGGGATCGGCAAGAGCTTCGGCTCGTTCCGTGCGCTGGACAATCTGTCGCTCGATATCGGCCGTGGCGAGTTCCTGACCCTGCTCGGGCCGTCCGGTTCGGGCAAGACCACCTTCCTGATGATCCTTGCCGGCTTCGTTCAGCCGACCGAGGGCAAGCTGTTCAGCGACGGCGTCGACATCACCGACCGGCCGGCAGAGCAACGCGCCGCCGGCATGGTGTTCCAGGGCTACGCGCTGTTCCCGCATATGAGCGTAGAAGCCAACATCGCCTTCCCACTCAAGGTGCGCAAGAAATCGGCCGCCGACATCAAGCGCCGTGTCGGCGAGATGATCGAGCGCGTCGGCCTCAAGGGCCACGAGAAGAAACTGCCGGCGCAGCTGTCGGGCGGCCAGCAGCAGCGCGTGGCGCTGGCGCGAGCGCTGGTGTTCGAGCCGGGCGTGCTGTTGCTCGATGAGCCGTTTTCCGCACTCGACAAGGGCCTGCGCGGCCAGATGCAAGCCGAGATGAAGCGGCTGCATCAGGAGACCGGAACCACCTTCGTCTTCGTTACCCACGACCAGAGCGAGGCGCTGGCGCTGTCGTCGCGCGTTGCCATCTTCAACCACGGCAAACTGCTGCAGGTCGGAGCGCCCGACGAGGTCTACGACCGGCCGGACAACCGCTTCGTCGCCGAATTCCTCGGCGAGATCAACATGCTGCCGCTAAAGGGCGTCAAGCCCGCCGGCAATGGCTCGACTGGCCTGTGCGAAGACCGCGCGGTCAGCATGGGCTGCAAGGCCGAACTCGTGCGCGGCGATGCCATCCTGGCGATCCGGCCCGAATACATGTCGATATCGGGCGAGGCGGCAGATGGTGAGAATGGGATCGCCGCTACCGCCACCAACTCCACCTACCTAGGTGCTGCAACGCGGCTCGACCTGACAACGCGGCAAGGCGCCAAGGTCACGGTCTCGGTGCCGAACGAGGTGGCTGCCGCGGCCTTGAGCAAGGGCAACTCCGTCTGGCTCACCTGGCCGGCGGAAAAGGGTTTCCTCCTTCCGCATGGAGGGCAATGACGAACGGTGTGGCGAGATATCGCAGCACCGTTTTCCGGCACTATCAACAACAAAAAAGGGGAACTGACATGACACATGACACCAAGAAACAAGCCATCGAGAGCCTGTCCGCCAGGGCAGGTCGCGGCGAGATCTCGCGCCGGCAATTCACACAGTTGGCGGCACTCGTGCTGGCCGGCACGCCGATGCTGCTGCGCTCGACAGGTGCCTTTGCGCAGGCCAAGGAACTTGTGCTGGTCAACTGGGGTGGCGATGCCATCACCGCCTACGATGCCGCCTATGGCCAGGCTTTCACCAAGGACACCGGCATCACCGTCAAGATGGACGGTTCGGGTCCGACCGAAGGCGCCATCGCCGCGCAGTTCAAGAGCGGCGCGCCGACCTGGGATCTCGTCGACGTAGACCCGTTCTCGGCCATCACGCTCGGCGCCCAAGGGGCTCTCGAGCCGATCGATTACAACATCGTCGACAAGAAGAAGATGCGGCCCGGCTTTGGTTGGGAATACGCCGCCTCGACCTATTTCTTCTCCTATGTCATCGCCTATGATTCCGAGAAGTACGGCAAGGACGCGCCGACCGGCATGGCCGATTTCTTCGATGTGAAGAAATTCCCCGGCAAGCGCTCGCTCTACAAATGGGGCGTGTCGAGCTGGGAAGCGGCGCTGCTCGCCGACGGTATCGCGCCTGCGTCGCTCTACCCGCTCGACCTCAAGCGCGCCCATGACAAGATCGCCGCCTTCAAGGAAAACGTCGTTGCCTATTGGGGCGGCGGCGCCGAAAGCCAGAGCGTGCTACTCAATGGCGAGGCCTCGATGGCGATCGTCTGGTCGACCCGTGCCTCGCTGATCGAGCAGGATTCGGGCGGCAAGATCAAGTTCATCTGGGACCAGGGCCTGATCTCGCCCGGCGCGCTGGCCGTGCTCAAGGGCAACCCCGGCGGCAAGGACGCTGCGATGAAGTTCATCGCCAGTGCCCAGGACCCTGAAAAGCAGCTGGTCATGTTCGACAAGCTCGGCCAAGGTCCTGCAAACCCGGCGGCAGACGCGCTGATCCCCGCCGACAAGAAGCGCATCAATCCGGTCGATCCCGAGAACATGAAGAAGCAGATCGCGCTCGACATGGACTGGTACGCCAAGAATTATGGGCCGGCGCTCGACGAATACACCAAGATCATCTCGGCCTGATCAGGGGCGGGGTAATCGGGTCGAAATGAGATCCTATCTCTCCGACAGGATGGGCGCGGCGCTGTTGATGGCGCCGCTGCTCCTGTTTCTTGTCCTGACCTATGCCTGGCCGTTTCTCGGCGTCGTCAAATGGAGCTTTACACTGCCGACGCCCGGCCTCGGCCAGTATGAGGCGCTGCTCACCGACGATCTCGTGCAGTCGGTGTTCATCCGCACGCTGCGCATCGCGGCGGTCGTCACTGTCGTTTCGGTGGCAGCTGCCTACGCCATCACCGTCGTCTGGGTGCGTGGAACCCCGGCACAGCGCCTGATCGCCGAGTTCTGCATTCTCGTCCCCTTCTGGATTTCCGTGCTGACCCGTGCTTTCGGCTGGGTGGCGCTGCTCTCCAATCGCGGCCTGATCAACACCTGGTTGCAGGCGATCGGCTTCATTTCCGAACCGTTGGCGTTGGTGCGCAACGAATTCGGCGTCATCGTCGGCATGACGCACTTCCTCATTCCTTTCGCCGTTTTCCCGCTGGCATCTTCCATGCGCAGCCTCGACGACCGCGTGCTTTTAGCTGCGCGTGGCCTCGGTTCCAGCCGCATGCGCACCTTCTGGACGGTGTTCGTGCCGATGACGCGCTCCGGCATCATCGGCGCGGCGATGATCGTGTTCGTCTTCTCGCTCGGCTTCTTCGTCACGCCGGCGATCCTCGGCGGCGGCCGCAGCGTCATGATCGCCGAACTGATCTATCTCAGGATCTTCCAGAGCCCGGACTGGGGTCTGGGTGCAGCGATCAGCGTCGTGCTGGTGCTGTTCGTCGGCGCGCTGATGGCGCTTTTGTTCCGCTATGTCAGACCGAAGCAGTTGATCTGATGCCGACCTACCGCCCCGGTCCTGTCTCGCTGATCATCGCCGCCTTCGTGGCGCTGTTCCTGCTGATGCCGCTGCTCGCCGTCATCCCGGTGTCGCTGACGCCGAGCCGCATGCTGGCGATGCCGTCGGGCGAACTGTCGCTGCGCCACTACCGGGCGCTGGTCGAGGACCCGCGCTGGCTCCAATCGATCCTGCTCTCGATCCGCATCGGCGTCGTCAGCAGCGCCTTTTCCACCGTGCTCGCGCTGTGCTTCAGTCTTGGCGTCTGGATGTTCCAGCCGCGCTTCACCGCGGCCCTGGTCGGCTTCGTGCTGCTGCCGATGGTGGTGCCGCCGGTGGTCTCGGCGATCACGCTCTACTTCCTGCTGACCTCGATCTCGGGCTTCAGCGCGTTCTTCGGCTACGACACCTGGCTTGGCGTCGCCATGGCGCATTCGGTGATGACCGTGCCCTTCGCCACCGTGCTGATGCTGGTCTCGCTCAGCCAGCTCGACCGGCGCATCGACCTTGCCGCGCGGGGCTTAGGGGCCACTGTGTGGGAGCGCGCCACCCGCATCATCATGCCCAACATCAAGTTCGGCATCATTACCGCGGCGCTTCTCTCCTTCGTGCTGTCCTGGGAAGAAATCGGCGTCACCCTGTTCATCACCTCGGTCAACGCCATCACGCTGCCCAGGCTGATGTGGATGGGCCTGCGCGACAACATCGACCCAGCGATCGCCGCGCTCTCGGTGATCCTGATCATCATCACCGTTCTGGTGCTGGCGGTGCGCAGTTTCGTGGCCAGGCAGCGTGGGGGCTATTAGACAAACCGCACAGAGACACGGCCAAACCTGCCTAGATCGCCAGTGACTTCGTCACCTGCCTCGACGCCAATCGGCGTCACGCAGGTACCTGTAATCACCACCTGTCCCGGTTGGAGCGCTATGCCCAGGCCCGACAGCTCGTTGACGAGCCAGGTGAGCGCGATGCGAGGATCGCCCAACACGGCTGCTCCCGATCCGCTATGTTGCGGCCTTCCGGAAACGGAGGCGACCGCGGGGTGCTTTGCAAGGTCCACGTCCCGCCAGTCGTCCGCCGCCTCGCCGATGACAAACAGATTGGCGCAGGCATTGTCCGCAATGAGCTGCGGCGCCCCGACGGCGCAAAAATCGTCATAGCGTGAGTCCGGAATTTCGATCGCCGGGTGCAAGGTCGCCACGGCTTCCATCACCTCGGCGATTTCATAGGGTGCCGGACGAGGCGGCAGCTCGCGGCCGAAGCGGAAAGCGAACTCGATCTCGGCCACGCGCATCTTGCTCGTCGCCAGGGAAACGGTCCCGCCGACCTCCACCGCTTTTTCGGCCAGGAGACGTCCGGCCATCGGGCCGTCGACGTTGATGTGCCTTTGTCCGGCCAGACTGGTGGCGGCAATCTTCCAGCCGAAAAGAGGGGCCACCGAGCGATCCATGACGTGCGACTGGATAGCGTAACCTTCGATCCGTGTTTGTGGGCGCAACGCCTCAGGTATGGCGTCGAGACGGGTGCCCTTGTCCCAGTGGCCTACCAACAGCCGCGACGCAGCCCTGGTCTTTTCTGCATCGAGCATCATCAGCTTCCGAAATGGCTTCGTGGATCAAAAACGGCAAGGAACATTGCGTCATGCGACCTTGTATGGAGCGAGAATATGTGACCAGGAATCGAGAGTCCATGTTCACAGCTCGGTGCCCGCGGACGATGGTGTTGGCAAAGTCGCCCTTTCGAGATCATCGGCATCCATCATTCCGATGACGAATCGCCATCGCCTCCGCGCGTCGAATGGCTATATCTGTCAGAACACGCAGAACGCGGGCTTCCGAAAAGCAATAGTCGGCAGCGCAGGAACCGGAGGAAAAGACGATGACCGCGCCAGGCGATTTACAGCAGGCACTGTTTCTCAGGCTGAAAAGCGATGCATCGCTATCGGCCTTGCTGGGCGGCGCCGGACTGCTCGAACGGCCAACCGAGAATGCCGCTTTTCCGTACGTGACCTGCGGCCATACCTCCGCTTTTGACTGGGATACGGGCGCCGAGAACACCGACGATCAGTTGATTACGCTGCATGTCTGGTCGAAAGCCCATGGCGACGCCGAAACGCTAGCCATCATGGCCGCCATCCAGGCGCGCCTTGCCGACGCAGCATTGGTGATCGGCCCTCGCGGCCAGACACGACTGTCGCTGGAATTTGCCGAAGCCCGCCATGACGAGGATCTGCTCGTGCATCACGGGCTGCTGCGTTTTCGCGCGATAACCCAGGAAAATGCCTGATGCGCTTTCAATATGGTCAAAACGGAGTCTAGACTGGGCTTTCGCGGGATTTCACCTGTTCGAGGCGGTGAAATTCCAGATTGACTGTCTCGCGTTGCAGGGGTGTGGCGAGGATGTTTTCAGCGGCGTTCACCGTTCATTTCACGTTCAGCACCGATGCGTTACAACGCCGGTCATGAAAACGCTTCGCTCCCACTTCCGAACCGCGACACTGGCGCTTTGTGCTGCCGGGCTGTTCGCGTCGCAGGCGATGGCGATGCCGGTCATCGCGCCGCCCGAGTTGGCCAGTCCGATCGTACTGGCGGCGTCCGATTGCTACGCCATCGGCCAACAGGTGGCCGAACAGAATGGCGGAACGCTGGCCAAGGCCTCGCAGTCGACGCGCGGCGGCCAGCCGGTCTGTGTCATCGTCGTGCTCGTTCCGGGCAAGGACGGACAACGTCCGCGCCGTTCCGAAATCGTCGTTCCGCTGAACTGATCCAATCAACCTTAGGCTACGTTTCCCAGGCCGCCGGAATCGGCCTATATCTGCCCCAGTCTTCAATCTGACAAAGCTCTTCAACAGGTAAAGCTCTTCAACAGGTATCGAACTCCGCATGCGTGTACTCGTCGTCGAAGATGACAAGGATCTCAATCGGCAGATATCGGATGCGCTGGTCGATGCCGGCTATGTCGTCGACCGCGCCTTCGACGGCGAGGAAGGCCATTTCCTTGGCGACACCGAGCCCTACGACGCCGTCGTGCTCGATATCGGCCTGCCGCAGATGGACGGCATCAGCGTGGTCGAGCGTTGGCGACGCGGCGGCCGCAAGATGCCGGTGCTGATCCTGACGGCGCGCGACCGCTGGAGCGACAAGGTCTCCGGCATCGATGCCGGCGCCGATGACTACGTCACCAAGCCGTTCCACATCGAGGAGGTGCTGGCCAGGCTGCGGGCCCTGATCCGGCGGGCTGCCGGCCATGCGTCGTCCGAACTGACCTGCGGGCCGCTGCGTCTCGACACCAAGGCCTCCAAGGCCGATGTCGACGGCGTGCCGCTGAAACTGACGTCGCACGAGTTCCGCCTGCTTGCCTATCTGATGCACCATATGGGCGAGGTCGTCTCGCGGACCGAACTGGTCGAGCACCTCTACGATCAGGATTTCGACCGCGATTCCAACACCATCGAGGTGTTTGTCGGGCGGCTGCGCAAGAAGATGGGCATCGACATGATCGAAACCGTGCGCGGCATGGGCTACCGCATGCGTGAGCCGGAGGCGTAACTCGGAACCGCTCAAACCAACCGCAAGGGCGCCGCTTTCGCTGCGTTTGTGGCCGCGTTCCCTGACGTTCCGCGTCATCGCCTTTTCCACGGTCTGGGCGATCGTAACGCTTGTCGTCATCTTCACCCTGATCACCACGCTCTATCGCCAGGCCAGCGAGCGGGGCTTCGACAGCCTGCTTTCGGCGCATCTGTTCAACCTGATCGGTTCGATCGGCATCTCCGACAGCGGTGCGCTGACCGGCGCGCCAGACCTCGGCGACCTTCGGTTCTCGGAGCCGAATTCGGGCTGGTACTGGTCGGTGGAGCCCGCTTCGGAAGGTGTGCATGGTGATCTTCATTCGTCTTCGATGTTGAAAAACATCCCGTCGCCGAGCGTTGCCGATGTGCCGTTCAACGCCAGCTTCCAGCGCAGCTATCCGACCGAAGGCATCGATGGTGAGCAGCTCGAAGTGTTCGAGAGCGAATTCGTTCTCGATTCCAAGAACCGCGCCGCGCGCTTCCGCGTCATGGGCAACCAAAGCGAACTCGAACAGGAAATCGCTACCTTCCAGCGCCGCCTGCTGACTTACCTCTCCCTGTTCGGCGTCGGCATGATCGCCATCAACGCGATCGCCATCCTGCTTGGCCTGCAGCCGTTGCGCCGGGTCAGGAACGCGCTTGCCATGGTGCGCGAGGGCACCGCGCAGAGGCTCGACGGCCAGTTCCCAGCCGAGATCGAACCGCTTGCCAACGAAACCAATGCGTTGATCGAAAACAACAGGCGCATCGTCGAACGGTCGCGAACACAGGTCGGCAATCTCGCCCATTCGCTGAAGACGCCGCTGGCGGTGCTGCTCAACGAGGGCCGCGCGCTCGGCGGTGCCAAGGGGCAGCTGATCGCCGAACAGGCCGCTTCCATGCAGAAGCAGGTCGAACACTATCTCCAGCGCGCCCGCGTCGCGGCACAACGCGACAGCGTCGTCTACCGCACGCCGGTGACGCCGCTGGTGCAGCGCATGGTGCGGGTTATGCAGAAGCTCAATCCGCGGACAAATCTGTCGCTGTCGCTGTCGGCAACCGAGATCGTCTTCGCCGGCGAGCGCGAGGACCTTGAGGAACTGTTGGGCAATCTTCTTGAAAACGCGATGAAATGGGCAAAGAGCGCGGTGCAGGTTTCGGTCGTGCCCTTGACCGGCAAGGACGACCCGGCCGGCCTGTTCGAGATCAGCATAGAGGATGACGGTCCCGGCATTCCGGAGGACAAGGCGCGCGAGGCGCTGAAGCGAGGACGGCGTCTGGACGAGACAAAGCCCGGAACAGGTCTGGGGCTGGCCATTGTCGCAGACCTTGTCAACGAGTATGGAGGCGTTCTGGCGCTCGAACGGTCCGGTATGGGCGGATTGAAGGCGGTGGTGCGATTGCGGAGCCTTCAGTGATGTTCACTAGGGCCAATCGACATAGAGGGACGGGAGATGTTATTGGGCGGCATGTCGATTGGTCCTGCAGCGGCCAGCGGCCAAATTTCCGACAAATATCAATACTATGGCCACGCCAACTTCTCGATGACGCGGCCCCCGGCGCATCCATGGCAGGCTCCCACTCAAGAAAATCGGTTGTTGGCATGAAGATTCGCGTCGCTCTCGTTTCCGCATTGCTGGCCGTTTCCGGCTGCACCACCTTGAGCGGCAAGGGTCCAACCGTGGCAGTGACACCGGCCTCGACACCTCCTTCCAGCGGCAAGGTGACCACGACGATCATTTCGGCGATGGGCGGCGGCCTAATCAGCGGGGCGATCGGCAACGGCCTCAGCGAGACCGAGAAGCGCAGCGCGCTCGAGGCTGAATACAAGGCGCTAGAATATACGACCAGTGGCCAGAAGGTGACGTGGAAGGGCGCTCAGGCTTCGCGCTACGGCGAGGTGGTTCCGGCCCAGCCGTACCGCGTCGGTTCGCAGGACTGCCGCCAGTACACGCAGACGGTGTTTTCCGCCGGCGCCGGGGTCACGGCGCGTGGAACCGCTTGCCGCAACGCCGATGGCAGCTGGACGCCGCTGACCTGACGACCGTCTGCCGACGATTGGCGGCTGGCGTCGTCAAAGCGTCGCAGCATGCATCTGTTGGCACGGCAGAGCTCTGCCGGTATTGGAAGAACCATGCTGTTCTGGGTCATAGCCGCCATTCTCACGCTGGGTGCAAGCCTGGCGGTGCTGCTGCCGCTGGCCGCCAGCGCCAAGGGCGCGTCGTCGAGCGGCGAACATGATCTCGAAGTCTATCGGGACCAATTGTCCGAGCTTGACCGCGACACCGCGCGTGGCTTGATCCAGCCGGCCGAAGCCGCCGAGGCCCGCGCCGAGATCGCTCGCCGCATCCTTCGCCTTGACAATGCGGGTACCGCCGGCGGCGCAAACCCTGGCCGAGCGTCGATCACGGCAAGGCTGGTGGCAACCGTAGCCGTGCTGGCGGTGCCGCTGGTCAGTTGGGGGCTCTATGTCAAGCTTGGCTCCCCTGACCTGCCGTCGCAACCGCTCAGCGAGCGGTTGGCCAAGAATCCCGCCGACAGTTCGGTCGACGAGCTGGTGGCGCGGGCCGAAGCCCATCTGGCCGCCAATCCCACTGACGGCAGGGGCTGGGACGTGCTGGCACCGGTCTATCTGCGCATGCAGCGCTTTTCCGACGCGGCAGGAGCCTATCGCAACGCCATTCGGCTCGATGGCGACAGCGCCGTTCGCCAGGCCGGTCTCGGCGAGGCGATCGCCAGCGCGGCAGGCGGCATTGTCTCGGCCGATGCCCAGGATGCTTTCGAGGCAGCCCTGAAGCTCGATCCGGCCAATGCGAAGGCCAGCTTCTACCTGGCCATGGCATTGGCGCAGGAGGGTCGCGCCAAGGAAGCGACCACGGCATGGCAGGCGATGCTGGGCAGATTGCCGCCGGACTCGCCATGGCGCGGTGCCGTCGAGCAGGCGCTCGCCAAATCCGGAAGCTCCGACGTCGCTTCCGGCGGCGCCACCAACGGTCCCGATGCCGGCGATGTCGACGCCGCATCCTCGATGTCGCCGCAGGATCGGGAGACCATGATCAATACGATGGTCGCCGGCCTCGACGACAAACTACGGCAAAATCCGCGCGATCCGGAAGGATGGATGCGGCTCGTTCGTTCCTATGTCGTGCTCGGCAAGGCCGATCAGGCGCGTGAGGCGCTCGGTCGCGCCATTGCCGTCTTTGGAGCCGACAGTGACCAGGCGAAGAAATTCACTGCCTTTGCCGCTTCGCTTGGGCTTGCGGCGACGGAGTAGAACAAGACATGACGCGCAAGCAGAAACGATTGTCGGTGATCGCGGGCGGGCTGGTCTTCCTGGGTGCCGCGACCGGGCTGACTTTTTACGCGCTTGGCCAGAAGGCCTCCTATTTCTACATGCCGGCCGATCTCACCACCGCCAGCGTCCAGCCTGGCCAGCGCATCCGGTTGGGTGGATTGGTCGAAAAAGGCACGATCCAGCGCGGACAGGGGGCCACGGTTGGCTTTTCGGTGACCGACACGCACAAATCGGTCAAGGTCACCTACACCGGCATCCTGCCCGACCTTTTCCGCGAAGAGCAGGGCGTCATCACCGAGGGTACTTTCGGCCCGGACGGGGTTTTTGTTGCCGATAGCGTGCTGGCCAAGCATGATGAGCGCTACATGCCCAAGGAGGTTGCGGACGGCCTCAAGGCCAAGGGCGTCTGGCAGGAGAACAAGAGTGAATAGCTCCGGCAGGAGAGCGACAATGGATCACGGGCATGGTTGAAGCCGGACATTTCGCCCTCGTCCTGGCGTTTGCGCTTTCGCTGGTGCAGACGGTGGTGCCGCTGTTTGGCGCGCGCCTGAACAACCAGCGCCTCATGGCCGTCGGCGGTCCGGTCGCGGTGACCGGCTTTGCCTTGACGGCGCTGTCCTTCGCAGCGTTGGCGAGTGCCTATGCAAGCTCCGATTTCTCGGTGGCAAGCGTGTGGGAAAACTCGCATTCCTTGCAGCCGTTGATCTACAAGATCACCGGAACCTGGGGCAATCATGAAGGCTCGATGCTGCTTTGGGTGTTGATCCTGACCTTCTTCGGCGCGCTCGTCGCCGCTTTCGGCTCCAACCTGCCGGCGACGCTGCGCGCCAATGTGCTTGCGGTGCAAGGCGCCATCGGCGCCGTCTTCTTCCTGTTCATCCTGGCGACGTCCAATCCGTTCATCCGGCTCAATCCGGCGCCGATCGAAGGCCGCGATCTCAACCCGATCCTGCAGGATCTCGGCCTCGCCATTCACCCGCCTTTTCTCTATCTCGGCTATGTCGGCTTCTCGATCTGTTTTTCCTTCTCGGTTGCCGCTCTCATCGAAGGCCGCATCGACGCGTCCTGGGCGCGCTGGGTGCGGCCGTGGACGCTGGTCGCCTGGATGTTCCTGACCGGCGGCATCGCCATGGGATCGTACTGGGCCTACTACGAACTCGGTTGGGGCGGTTTCTGGTTCTGGGATCCGGTCGAGAACGCCTCCTTCATGCCGTGGCTGGCGGGGACCGCGCTGCTCCATTCGGCCATCGTCATGGAAAAGCGCTCGGCGCTGAAGATCTGGACGCTGCTGCTCGCCATCCTGACCTTTTCGCTGTCGCTGCTCGGCACCTTCCTCGTGCGTTCAGGCGTGCTGACCTCTGTGCACGCCTTTGCCACCGATCCGACGCGCGGCGTGTTTATCCTGTGCATACTGACGCTGTTTATCGGCGGCTCGCTGGCGCTGTTTGCGCTGCGCGCTTCCCGGCTGACGACCGGCGGCCTGTTCCAACCGATTTCCCGAGAAGGGGCGCTGGTCCTCAACAATCTGTTCCTGACGACGGCGACGGCGACCGTCCTCGTGGGCACACTCTACCCGCTCGCCGTCGAAGCCTTTTCAGCCGACAAGATCTCGGTCGGCGCGCCGTTCTTCAATCTCACCTTCGGACCGCTGATGGTGCCGCTGCTGCTCGTGGTTCCGTTCGGGCCGTTGCTGGCCTGGAAGCGCGGCGATGTCTTCGCCGTCGCGCAGCGCCTTATGGTGGCCTTTGCAGCGGCGCTGTTGGCGACGCTGGTCACCGTTCTGTTCATCGACGGCGCCTCGGTGTTTGCAGCCCTGGGCGTTGGCCTTGCCGTCTGGCTGATCCTTGGCGCGCTCACCGACCTCGCCGTCAAATCGGGGGTCGGCAATGTCGCAGCGGGGATCATGGTCAGGCGCTTGCTCGGCCTGCCGCGCTCGGTCTTCGGCACCGCCTTCGCTCACCTTGGCTTGGGCCTGACCACGCTCGGCATCGTCGGCACACTTTGCTTCGGCACCGAGAAGATCCTGTCGATGCATGCCGGTGAGACCGTCGAACTGTCCGGCCATACGCTGCGTTTCGTCGGGCTTCATCCGGCCCAGGGACCGAATTACAGCGAGGATCTCGGCCGCTTCGAACTGATCGGCGTCAGCGGCAGCCCTGTTGGCGAAATCAGCTCCGCCAAACGGTTTTATCCGGTGCGGCAGATGACGACGACGGAATCGGGCATCAGGACGATTGGTTTCTCGCAGCTCTACATCTCGCTCGGCGACGAGGGCAATGACGGTTCCGTCGTCGTCCGTCTGTGGTGGAAACCGCTGGTGACGTTGATCTGGGGCGGCGGCCTGATGATGATGGCGGGCGCGGCGATGTCACTGATGGACCGGCGCCTGCGCGTCGGCGCGCCGTCGCGGCGGCGCAAGCAGGCGAGCGCGGTGCCATCCGCGACCCTGCCATGAACGCGCGGCTTTCTCTGACCTCCATTATCCTGCTGCTGGCGCTGTTCTTTGCCGGCACGGCCTCGGCGGTGAAGCCTGACGAGGTGCTGCCTGATCCAACGCTGGAGGCGCGGGCGCGGGCGCTGTCGGAAGGCTTGCGCTGCATGGTCTGCCAGAACCAGTCGATCGACGAATCCGATGCCGACCTTGCCCGCGACTTGCGCGTCCTTGTGCGTCAGCGCCTCGTCGCCGGCGACACCGACCAGCAGGTCATGGACTACGTGGTTTCGCGCTATGGCGAGTTCGTGCTGCTGAAGCCGCGTTTCGACCTGCGCAATGCGTTGCTATGGGGCACGCCCGTCCTGCTGTTGCTGATAGGAGGCGTTTTCATCGTGCTGACCGCGCGGTCGCGCCGCGTGCTGGCGACCAATGCGTTGACCACTGAGGAACAGGCGGCGCTGGACAAGATACTAGGCAATTAGCTTGGCCATTCCTCCGAGGGCCAGTCTCGCGACGTGTGAATGACGCGCAGGATAACGACGCTCTGACGGCCAGCGATTGGGCGCAACTCATAGGCAATGATGTAGGGCAGGCGGTCGATGAGCTTCTCATATGTGCCTGTCACTCGGCCTGGGCGGCCCGTCGCCATCTCACCAAGGCCCTGGCCCATTTCATGAATACGATCCGCCAGGCGTCGGGCGGCAGCAGGATTGTCCTGAGCGATAAAGGCAACTTGCTGCTTAAGATCGTCCAGCGCTTCTCGCGACCAGGCGACGAACCGCTTCACGCCTTGCCCAAGCGCCTGGCTTCCGCCGATTCGATGACTGCGTCGATTTCCGCCATCGCATCGTCGTGAGGCACGACACGGCCAGCCGCCGCATCTTCCATGCCGCGTTTGATGCCTTCAATGATATCGAGTTCGCGATCGACGTAGGCCGAGACCGCCTCGGCGGCGAGGAACGATTTGCTACGCCGGGTGTCGGTGGCGATCCGCTCCAGCTTCAGCTTGGTTTCGGGAGAGACCCGGATGGTCATGGTGGTGCTTGCTGTCATTTATGAAAGCCTTGTGCTGAGTTGTGTACAAGATAGCACATCGGACATGGCAGCCAAGGGGATTGTACGTCCCCTGACTCCCAAACATTACCAAAGTTTCATGTGTCGGAAATGGCGCTGTAATGTGTGCCGCTCTAATTCTCTTTTCCTGAGGATGCCGACCAAGCAGCGTCCGTTGAAAGAGGATAAGAAATCCATGAATATTGCCCCCAATTCATATTCCGTCACCCGCAAGCGTCTCATGGCTGCCGTCGCATCTGTCGCGGTGGCCGGTGCGATCGGCGTTGGCGCGCTGACCAGCGGAACCAGCCCTGTTCTGGCCGATGCCGTGCGCGTCGAGGCGCCGCAGGTGCCGGGCTTCGCCGATGTCGTCGAGCGCGTTTCTCCCGCCGTTGTCAGCGTCAAGGTCAAGGCCAAGATCAGCCCGGCCGCCGATGATGGCTCCGACCCGTCCGACGACCAGGATGGCATGAACAACCTGCCCAACAATCCACAGCTGCGCCGCTTCTTCAAGGAATTCCGTGGCTTTGGTGACCAGGACGGCCAGGGTGGCGGCAACAGGCGCTTCAGCCACCGCGACCGCAACAACGACCAGCCGCGGCCGGTTGCTCAAGGCTCCGGCTTCTTTATCTCGGATGACGGCTATCTCGTCACCAACAACCACGTCGTTTCGGAAGGCTCGGCCTTCACCGTGGTGATGCATGACGGCAAGGAGCTCGACGCCAAGCTGATCGGCACCGACCCGCGCACCGATCTCGCCGTGCTTAAGGTCGACGGCGTCGGCAAGTTTACCTATGTCGACTTCGCCGATGACTCCAAGGTTCGCGTAGGCGACTGGGTGGTGGCCGTCGGCAATCCGTTCGGTCTTGGTGGAACCGTCACCGCCGGCATCGTCTCCGCCCGCGGCCGTGACATCGGCGCTGGCCCTTATGACGACTTCATCCAGATCGACGCATCGGTCAACCGCGGCAATTCTGGCGGTCCGACCTTCAACCTCAACGGCCAGGTCGTCGGCATCAACACCGCGATCTTCTCGCCGTCAGGCGGCAGCGTCGGCATCGCCTTCGACATTCCCGCTTCGACCGCCAAGCAGGTCGTTCAGGACCTGATGAAGAGCGGTTCCGTGCAGCGCGGCTGGCTCGGTGTGGAAATCCAGCCGTTCACCTCCGACATCGCTGAGTCGCTTGGTCTGAAGTCCAACAACGGCGCACTGGTTTCCAGTGCCCAGGACGATGGTCCCGGCAAGAAGGCGGGCATCACGGCCGGTGACGTGATCACCCAGGTCGACGGCAAGGATGTCGCTTCGCCGAAGGAACTGGCCCGGCTGATCGGCGCCTATTCGCCTGGCAAGTCGGTCGACGTCACCGTGTGGCGCGACGGCAAGAGCCAGACGGTCAAGGTCGATCTCGGCAAACTGCCTTCGAGCGACAAGCAGGCCTCTGTCGATCAGCAGCAGCCCGCCGCCCCGGCCAAGCCCG
Source organism: Mesorhizobium sp. M0618 (assembly GCF_040320765.1). Taxonomy (NCBI): domain Bacteria; kingdom Pseudomonadati; phylum Pseudomonadota; class Alphaproteobacteria; order Hyphomicrobiales; family Phyllobacteriaceae; genus Mesorhizobium; species Mesorhizobium sp. M0618. The sequence continues at coordinate 63,537 of NZ_JAMYQH010000035.1, forward strand.
ACACGCTGGCCGATCTCGGCCTGACCGTTACCAAGTCTGAAAACGGCAAGGGACTGGTGGTGACCGATGTCGATCCCGACAGCGACGCCGCCGATCGCGGCATCCAGCCGGGCGACGTCATCACGTCAGTCAATTCGACCGAAGTGAACGGCACCGAAGACGTCACCAAGGCGATGACCGAAGCAGTCAAATCCGGCCGCAAGGCAGTGCTGATGCAGATCACCCGCGACGACACCAATCGGTTCGTCGCGCTGCCCGTCGCCAAAGGCTGAGGTCGGTCCCGGAGCGTTCTCTCGGCCTTTCCAGGTGGGTGAGGGCGTTCCGGCGGCAGGTTGGACTTTTCCAGTGCGGCAGTTTCAATACCCCGAGCCGCCGTGCGGGAAAGCATGGAGGAGCGCGCGTTAGTCAGTCATCGCGCCTTCCCCCGGCGGCAGCGGGCTTCCCATCGTCCGCTGCCGCACACTTTCAAAAGCGCTTCCGCGATCCGATGCAAACGACATCGGCGGCGAGCAGCTTTATCGCGCACGGCTTCGGGCAATCTTGATCGCGGTGCGCTTTGGCAAAGGCCACAATGCAGATGTCTGCCACTCAACCTTCCGGCGAAATCGCGTATAACAGCCCTATGAAGATTCTCGTCATAGAAGACGATCGCGAGGCTGCGGATTACTTGCAGAAAGCCTTTGCCGAGGCCGGTCACACCGCTCATGTCGCCGGTGACGGCGAAACCGGCTTTGCGCTCGCCGACGCCGGCGACTACGACGTGATGGTGATCGACCGGATGATGCCGCGTCGCGACGGCCTGTCGGTCATTGCCGGTCTCCGGTCCAGGGGCAACACAACGCCAGTGCTGATCCTGTCGGCGCTCGGCGAGGTCGATGATAGGGTCACGGGGCTGCGCGCCGGCGGCGACGACTACCTGACGAAACCCTATGCCTTCTCCGAGCTTCTCGCCCGCGTTGAGGTTCTGAACCGTCGCGCCAGCGCCAAGGAAGCCGAAACCGTCTACCGCGTCGGCGATCTCGAACTCGACAGGCTGTCGCATTCGGTCCGCCGTGCGTCACGCGAGATCACATTGCAGCCGCGTGAATTCCGCTTGCTCGAATATCTGATGCGGCATGCCGGCCAGGTGGTGACACGCACCATGCTGCTGGAAAATGTCTGGGACTACCATTTCGATCCGCAGACCAATGTCATCGACGTCCATGTCTCGCGGCTGCGCGGCAAGATCGAGAAGGGCTTCGACAAGCCCATCCTGCATACGGTTCGCGGCGCCGGCTATATGCTGAAGAGCGGCTAGCTGCGGCATGGCTCTTTCCGTGCCAGCCATCATGAAGACGACGGCAGCGCGGCTTTCGGCGCTCTACTTCCTGCTCTTCGCGCTCTGCGCGGTGGCGCTCGTCTTCTACATGACGTCGCTGTCGGCGCGAATGCTGACCGCACAGACGCAGGAGACCATCAATGACGAAGTGCTCGGCCTTGCCCGCGCCTATCAGCGCGGTGGCCTGCCGATCCTGGTACGCGTGGTGGAACAGCGCTCGCGCCAGCCCGGCGCCAACCTTTACCTGATCGCCGACGCCAACGGCCAAATCCTGACCGGCAATGTGCAGAGCCTGGAGCCGGGCGTTCTCGAGAACGAAGGCTGGACCAGCAGTCCGTTCTCTTATCAGCGCTTTGGCGAGGGAGAGCTCGAGCGCCTGCGCAACCTTCCCGCCGAGCAGGGTACCACCACCCAATCCGAGCAGAACGATGCGCAGGCGCAGGGCGAAAAGGGCCACAACGCCATAGCGCTGGTGCTGCGGCTGCCGAACCAGATGATCATGCTGGTCGGCCGCGACCTTGGCGAGCCGGAGCGGTTTCGTGCGGTCATCCGCCGTGCGCTGATGCTGGCGCTCGGCATGATGGGGCTGGGCGGATTGCTGATCTGGTTTTTTGTCGGCCGCGCCGCGCTGAAGCGCATCGACAGCGTGTCGGAAGCCAGCCGCCGCATTATGGGCGGCGATCTGTCGGGCAGGCTGCCCGTGACGGGGGTTGGCGATGAGTTCGACCGGCTCTCCGAAAATCTCAATGCCATGCTGGCCAGGATCGCCGCGCTGAACGAAGGCCTGAAGCAGGTTTCCGACAACATCGCGCATGATCTGAAGACGCCGCTGACCCGGCTGCGCAATCGGGCCGAAGCGACGCTTTCGGGCAAGCAAAAGCCCACCGATTACCGGCAGGCGCTGGAAGGCACCATTGCCGAGTCAGACCAGTTGATAAAAACCTTCAACGCCATCCTGATGATTTCCCGGCTGGAGGCTGGCTACTCCTCGGAGAACACCAACCGCGTCGATCTGGCGGAGGCCGTGCGCGATGTCGTCGAACTCTACGAGCCGGTGGCGGAAGAGGCAGGCGTATCGCTGGAAGCAGACGCGCGCGAGGCGGTGTCCGTCAACGGCAACCGCGAACTGATCGGCCAGGCGCTGTCGAACATCGTCGACAACGCCATCAAATATTCCACAGGCGCCAATGCCCAGCCGGCGGTGCGCGTCACGCTCGAGCGAGCCGGTGCGGACGTTCGCCTGTCCGTTGCCGACAATGGACACGGCATTCCCGACGATGGCGACCGCGCCCGCGCCACGGAACGTTTCGTGCGGCTGGAGAAGAGCCGTTCGCAGCCGGGTTCCGGTCTTGGCCTCAGCCTCGCCAAGGCGGTCATGACGTTCCACAATGGCCGGCTTGAACTCTTGCCTGGCAATCCTGGACTATCCGTGGTCATGAGTTTCCCGGCTCGGGAGGATCACTGATGAGCACTGCAGCGAAGCGGGTGGAGACTGGATGGCTGCTGAAGCCGGCTGCCAAGCTTGCTCCGCTCGACAAGGACCGTGCGCGGTTGGAACTGGCCGAGATCGCTTCCGCCGCGCGCGAAGAAGGACTGACGCGGCTGGCCAAGTTCCTGGCAGGCAAAGGGGAGGGCCAGGATTTCCTTGCCGCCGTCTTCGATCTGTCGCCGTTCCTGCGTGATACCGCACGTCGCCGGCCGCAAATCCTGGACGGGCTGTTCGAGCAGACGATCGAGGCTCGGCTGAAGGCGATCGGCGCCGCCATCGACCAGGTGCATCTAACCGAAGCAGTCTCGGAATCCGGCCTGATGATGGAGCTGCGCCAGTGGAAGGCGGAGGCGCATTTCCTGATCGCGCTGGCCGATCTTGCCGGCGAGGCCGAAACGGCGCTGACGGTCCGGCGATTGAGCGATCTTGCAGACGCCTGCACCCGTGCGGCCGTCGACTTCCTGCTGCGTGACGCGCATGGCCAGGGCAAACTCAAACTGCCGGATGTCGGCAATCCGTCGAAACAGTCGGGCTGGATCCTGCTCGGCATGGGCAAGCTCGGCGCGCATGAGCTGAATTTTTCCTCCGACATCGATCTGGTGGTTTTCTTCGATCCGGAAGCGCCCGCCGTCGTCGATCCGCTCGACGCCACCGAGTTGTTTTCGAGGCTGACGCGCCGCCTGGTGCGCATCCTGCAGGACCGCACCGAACACGGTTATGTCTTCCGCACCGATCTGAGACTGCGCCCAGACCCCGGTTCGACACCGCTGGCGATCCCGGTCGAGGCGGCATTGCGCTACTATGAGGCACGCGGCCAGAACTGGGAGCGCGCCGCGATGATCAAGGCACGCCCGGTGGCAGGCGATCTGGCCGCGGGTGCGGCCTTCCTCAAGGAGTTGCAGCCCTATATCTGGCGCAAATACATGGACTACGCGGCGATTGCCGACGTCCATTCGATCAAGCGCCAGATCCACGCCCACAAGGGCCATGGCGAGATTGCGGTCAAAGGCCACAACGTCAAGCTTGGCCGCGGCGGCATTCGAGAGATCGAGTTCTTCGTCCAGACCCAGCAGCTCATCGCCGGCGGACGCTTCCCTGAACTGCGTGGCCGCGAGACCGTGCCGATGCTCGGTGAGCTTGCGACCCGCGGCTGGATCACCACCGAGGCGCGCGATGCGCTTGCCCGCCAGTACTGGTTCCTGCGCCGCGTCGAACATGCCGTGCAGATGGTTGCCGACGAGCAGACGCACACACTGCCGGAAGATGATGAAGGCCTGGAGCGCATCGCCCGCATGCTCGCCTTTGCCGACGCTTCTGCCTTTTCCCAAGCGTTCCGTGCCTCGCTGCAGCAGGTCGAACGCCACTACGCGGCACTGTTCGAAACAGCACCCGAACTATCGACCGGCATCGGCAACCTGGTCTTCACCGGCGATGTCGACGATCCCGATACGCTGCAGACCTTGCACGGGCTCGGCTTTCAGCGGCCAAGCGACATCTGCCGCGTCATCCGTGGCTGGCATTTCGGCCGCTATCGCCTCACCCAGTCGGCGGAGGCACGCGAGCGGCTGACGGAACTGACGCCGGCGCTGCTGCGCGCCTTCGGCCAGACGCGCCGGGCCGACGAAGCTCTGATGCGCTTCGACGAGTTTCTCGCCGGCCTGCCGGCTGGCATCCAGCTGTTCTCCCTGCTGCAGTCCAATCCTGCCCTGCTGAAGCTTCTGGCGACGATCATGGGGGCCGCCCCCCGGCTGGCGGCGATCATCACCCGCAGGCCGCATGTCTTCGATGGTTTGCTCGACCCGGCCTTGCTCACCGAACTACCGGACCGCGCCTATCTGTCGGCGCGACTTTCCGCCTTCGTCGAGGGCGACCGACTTTACGAGGATGTGCTCGACCGGCTGCGCATTTTTGCCTCCGAGCAGAAATTCCTGATTGGTGTCCGGCTGCTCGCCGGCTCGATCGATCCGGCGCGGGCCGGCCGCGCCTTTTCCGATCTGGCGGATCTCACCATCGAGGCTGCGTTGAAGGCGGTGACGGCCGAATTCGCGGCACGCCACGGCACCATTGCCGGCGGCGTGGTTTCGCTGCTCGGCATGGGCAAGCTCGGCAGCCGCGAGTTGACTGCCGGATCGGATGTCGACCTGATCCTGCTCTACGACCACGCGCCGGATGCCGAAGAGTCCAACGGTGACAAGCCGCTGGCGCCTTCGCATTACTACACCCGCATGACGCAAAGGCTGATCGCGGCGGTGTCCGCGCCGACGGCGGAGGGGGTGCTCTACGAACTCGACCTGCGCCTGCGGCCGTCCGGCAACAAGGGGCCGGTGGCCACCCATATCGATGCCTTCAAGAAATACCAGCGCCAGGAAGCTTGGACCTGGGAACACATGGCGCTGGCCCGCGCCCGCGCCATTGCCGGCGACGCCAGCCTGTGCGGCGAGGTTGAAGCGGAAGTGGCGACGGTGCTTGGACAGCCGCGCGACGCCGCCAAGGTGATGGCCGAGGCTGCGGACATGCGGGCTATGATCGAGAAGGAAAAGCCGCCGCGCGATCTCTGGGACATCAAGCTTATTCCCGGAGGATTGATCGATCTGGAATTCATCGCCCAGGTGGCCGTCATCACCGGGCAGGTCGAGACCGGGCGCCGCGCCACCGGCACCGCCGAGATCCTGTCGCGCCTTGCATCGGGCTTCGCCGATGCCGGGATAAGGCAGGAGCTTGGCGATGCCTACGCGCTCTATCTTGCACTGACCCAGATGACGCGGCTGTGCCTCACCGGAGCCTTCGAGCGCGACGACGTTCCGCCGGGGCTTTCGGATCTGCTTCTGGCGGTGACCGACCTGCCGGATTTCGGTGTGCTGGAAGCACACCTCAAGGAGACGTCGCAGAAGGTCAGGAAGGACTTTGATCTTTTGTTTCGTTCGGGATCACCGTGAAGCGATCGTCCCTTGGAATTGAAGACGTTTCGTGTTTTCCAGTCTCATGCAGCTACTCTGTTCGCCGAATCTGCCGGAGCGCGCGGCGTGCGTGAGCCTGCAAAATTCTCTCCCGCAGATAGGCGTAGAAGCGCGGCGGCAGCATACCATAGTCGAATCGGGACGGTTTGCTTCCCGCGATGGGCCTGAGATCGGGACCCGGCCAGAGGAAGTCATTGGTTTCGGTCACGACGATCCATGACGGCGTGTCATCGAGGCCGAGATGGGCTTTGAGTGGCGCAGGTATTTCTACTGCATCGGCAGGATCAGCCGGTGGCGAGTGTGTGACCGGAACGACCGTTATGACTTCACGGCCCTCCACGACCCGGCGCGCGGCGACAATGGCGCATGGTCGGTTTTTGCGACCTTCTTCGGCACCCTTTCGTGTTCTCTCACCCAGAGGTAAGAATAGGAAATCACCAGACCCGGGATAGGTTTGGGCAGGCTCACGGTGTCCAGTCTTTGAGCATCGCATCGAGCCCGGCATATTCGCTCGGTACGGCGCTTTCGGCGATGGCGTTCAGCGTCTCATCATCCAGTTCTTCCGCGTTACGGGCGACTCGTCCCTTGACCAACACCTCGAACATCGCCGCCGACAGGAGTACCGTGTGGGTCCGGCCATTCTTTGTGATTGCGACCGGCGCACGCTGGGCAGCGTCCTGAAAACGCCCGACATTCTGCTGGAATTCTGTTGAAGTCACTCGCATGACAAAGTCTACCTTTCTTATCTAAGGTGGATAAAATAGATAACTTTGTCAAAGCGTTTCACCTCGCGTCCATGAGGTGGGATCAGGCCTGGGATGGTGATAAAATATTCACGCTGCAACCTTGATCGCCGGCACGGCCCTCTTCACCGGAATGCGCACCGACACGATCGTGCCGACACCTTCGCTCGACCGGATCTTCAGCGCGCCGCCCTGAAGCTCGGCCAGCGAACGTGAGATGGCAAGGCCAAGGCCAGACCCGGCATGGCTCTTGGAGAACTGGTTCTGCACCTGCTCGAAGGGCCGTCCTAGCTTGCCGAGCGCCTCCTTGGGGATGCCGCAGCCATTGTCCTCGATCGTCAGCACCAACGCGCCGGATGTGTTGCGGGCCCTGACCGATATGTGGCCGCCCTGGCCGGTGAACTTCACCGCATTGGACAAAAGGTTGATGACGATCTGCTTGATCGCGCGGCGATCGGCGACCAGCGTCAGCGCATCGGCAATGCGCGTTTCCACGGTGATGGCCTTTTGCGCCGCCTGCAGCGAAACGACGCGTACGGTTTCGCTGATCAGCGGGCCGAGGTCGATTTCTTCCCGGTCCAGCGAGAATTGGCCGGCCTCGATCTTGGACATGTCGAGAATGTCGTTGATGACGCCCAGCAGATATTTTCCGCTGCTGTTGATGTCGGTGGCATATTCCTCGTAGCGCTCCGATCCGAGCGGGCCGAACAGCCCTTGTTCCATCAGTTCGGAGAAGCCGATGATCGCGTTCAGCGGCGTGCGCAACTCATGCGACATGTTGGCCAGGAATTCGGATTTGGCCCGGTTCGCAGCTTCGGCGCGTTCGGTTTCCTTCATGTATTTGCGGTTGAGGTCGACCAGTTCGCGCGAACGCTCCTCTTCGGCCCGCCGCGCGAGGCTGAGATCATGGATCGTTGCCATCAGCCGTCGCTCGCTGTCGACCAGCTTCTCCTGGTGCAGCTTGATCTGGGTGATGTCGGAGCCGACCGAGACGATGCCGCCGTCCCGGGTCTTCAGTTCGTTGACCTGCAGCCATCGGCCATCGGCCAGCTGCCGCTCGAAAGTGGCGCCGCCCTGCAGGCCGCTGGTATGGGCAAGCCGCCGTTCGGAAGCAAAGGCCAGCATGCGTTCTTCCAGCGCCGCGCGCGCGGTGCCCGGCATCACGTCGCGGTCCGAAAGCCCGTTGTCCTGCTGGTATTTGGAATTGCACATGATCAGGCGCTGCGTCGAATCCCACAGCACAAAGGATTCGTTGATGTTCTCGATCGCCGTTCTGAGGCGAAGGTCGGCAGCCTCGGAACGCAGCGCCAGATGACGCTGTTCGGTGACGTCGACGGCGATACCGATCAGCTGTATCTCCGGCGCTTCCGGATCGATGACCTGTGCCCGTGCGCGCATCCAGATCCATTGGCCGTCGGCATGGCGCATGCGGAACACCTGGTCGATATGGTCGATCTCGCGTGCGACGATTCTGTTGGCGAGTTCGAACAGGTCGCCGTCCTCGGGATGGATGATCTGATCGACCTCGCCGAAGGACAGCATCGTTTCGCACGGCTTGTAGCCGAGCATGTCGTACATCGAGCGCGACCAGTACATCTTGCCGCGCACCATGTCCCAGTCCCACAGGCCGCAGCGGCCGCGAACCAGCGCCATGTCGATGCGCTGATGCGCTTCGAGGTAGATGCGGTCGGCCGCCTGCGCACGCGCGGCCTGGCCGAAATAGGCATAGAGGATGACGATCAGCACGCCGGCCGTCAGCACGAACAGGGTGACGTTCAGCGAAACGGTCTTGCGCCAGGCATCGAAAACCGCGTCCTGTGGCACCAGGGCCGCCGATGCGCCCTTTCCGCCATCCGCCAGGCTGACCGCCGCGTACCAGTCCCGTCCGTCGATGTTGACGTCCATGACGCCGGCATGATCGCCGAACATGAACAAGGGCTGGCCGCCCTCGACGAGGCCGTCCAGCGAATGGCCCTGCCATGGCATCGAGCGCGGCGTCACCGCGACGATCTTGAAAGCGCTGTCGGTGATGACAAGCACATGGCTGCGGCCCATCGCGCCCTGACGGCTGGTGGTCTCCAGCAGATCCTGTATGGCGCCGGGCACCGTTTCCGAGGTGGTGGCGAGCGAACTGGCCAGCTGGCCCGCCGCCAGCGTCAGGATCGCCTTGGCATTGCGCTCGACATCGTCGCGCTCGTTCATCAGTGACAGCACGCGCAGCGCCGCGATGACGATCAGGAATGTGATGATGAGGGCGGGTATTGATCGGCGCAGCAGCGGCTCGGCGGCCAGAAGCCGCCGGTAGGCCGGTTCGGCGATGAGCCGCGTATTCCCGGCAAGACCGTCGCCGCGCGTCTCGCGATGCGCAAAAACCGTCCCTCCGGGCGCGCCCCACGCGTCCGCCTTCGCCATAAATGGCACTCCCCGAATTGCCTATGCTGCTTGGTGATCCGGCAAACGCCGCACATCCGAATCGTCAGTAAAGAATCAAAGGTGATTCGCCTTGTCCAGTGGTCCGGCGAAAAAAGATTAAAAATCGACTAAAATAACGCCGAAATGGTCGATCTCCCCCACAAGGGGGCCCGTTGCGTTATTAAGTTATAGGGGCAAGGAGGGAGGGTCAGGCCAATGTGGGGTGCCTTGCGGCTCGGGTTTGAGGCCGGATTGGCTGGGGTTTGACGGGTTCGGCGGATTTCGGGCGCAATGCG
>NZ_JAMYQH010000036.1:0-65721 GCF_040320765.1 Mesorhizobium sp. M0618
CACGCAAAGGCAATTGCCTCGACAACGCCCCAATGGAGAGCTTCTTTGCCATCCTCAAATCCGAGCTCTTCCATCCCGGAACCTTTGACACCGTTCAAAGCCTGGACGACGCCATCACGGACTACATCGACTATTACAACCACCGCCGCATCAAACTGAAACTGAAAGGGCTGGCCCCTGTGCAATACAGGAACCAGCCCTTAAACCTACCAACTCAATGAACCGTCCAACTTTATGGGGTCAGTTCATTTCCGGGGCTTTTTTCGCCTTTCGTCAAGGTCAGTTCTTTCGGGGCAGTTGCGGGACGAGACTGCGCTTGCCGCCGTCCTTGCCCTTGGCTTCAGGCTTCGGCGCCACCAGCTTCTTCGCCGTCGGCTTCTTCGCCACGGCTTTTCTGGGCTTCGGCGTTTCTTCCGGCTCTTCCTTCTTCGGCTTCACCGGCGCCTCGTCGGCGAGCGATTCGAGCTTCAGGCCGGTCTCGCCGGTTTCCTTCTTCTCGACGGTGACGCGCACCGTGCCGCCCTTCTTGAGCTTGCCGAACAGCACCTCGTCGGCCAACGGCTTTTTGATGTGCTCCTGGATCACACGGCCGAGCGGCCGCGCTCCCATGCGCTCATCATAGCCCTTGTCGGCGAGCCAGGCGATCGCATCCGCCGACAGGTCGAAGGTGACGCCACGCTCGGAAAGCTGGGCCTCGAGCTGCATGACGAACTTCTGCACCACCTGATGAATGACCGGCACCGGCAACGAGCCGAACGGGATGATCGCATCGAGACGGTTGCGGAATTCCGGCGTGAACAGCCGGTTGATCGCCTCGACATCGTCGCCTTCGCGCTTGGTCGAGCCGAAGCCGATCGCCGCACGCTGCGCATCCGACGCGCCCGCATTGGTGGTCATGATCAGGATCACATTGCGGAAGTCGATCTGCTTGCCGTTGTGGTCGGTCAGCTTGCCATGGTCCATAACCTGCAACAGGATGTTGAACAGGTCCGGATGCGCCTTCTCGACCTCATCAAGCAACAGCACGCAATGCGGATGCTGGTCGACGCCGTCCGTCAAAAGACCGCCCTGGTCGAAGCCGACATAGCCGGGAGGCGCGCCGATCAGCCGCGAGACAGTGTGGCGTTCCATATATTCCGACATGTCGAAGCGGATAAGCTCGACGCCGAGCGAGGCGGCCAACTGCTTGGCCACTTCGGTCTTGCCGACGCCGGTCGGGCCGGAGAACAGGTAGGAGCCGATCGGCTTCTCCGGTTCGCGCAGGCCGGCACGTGCCAGCTTGATCGCCGAGGTCAACGCGGTGATCGCGGTGTCCTGGCCATAAACGACGCGCTTCAGCTCGATATCGAGACCCTGCAGCACCTTCTCGTCATCGGCCGAAACCGTCTTCGGCGGGATGCGGGCCATGGTGGCGATCGTCGCCTCGATCTCCTTGATGCCGATCGTCTTCTTGCGCTTGGCTTCCGGAACCAGCATCTGCGAGGCGCCGGTCTCGTCGATCACGTCGATCGCCTTGTCCGGCAGCTTGCGGTCGTTGATGTAACGTGCCGACAGCTCCACCGAGGCCTTGATCGCCTCGTTGGTGAACTTCACCTTGTGGAACTCCTCATAATAGGGCTTGAGGCCCTTCATGATCTCGATGGCGTCCGCGATGGTCGGTTCGTTGACGTCGATCTTCTGGAAGCGCCGCACCAAAGCACGGTCCTTCTCGAAGAACTGGCGGAATTCCTTGTAGGTGGTCGAGCCGATGCAGCGGATCGCACCCGATGACAGCGCCGGCTTCAACAGGTTGGACGCATCCATGGCGCCGCCTGAAGTAGCCCCTGCGCCGATGACCGTATGGATCTCGTCGATGAACAGCACGGCACCGGGATAGTCCTCGAGTTCCTTGACGACCTGCTTCAGCCGTTCCTCGAAATCGCCGCGATAGCGCGTGCCGGCGAGCAGCGTGCCCATGTCGAGCGCGAAGATGGTGGCGTTGTGCAGCACTTCGGGAACGTCGCCCTCGACGATGCGCTTGGCCAGACCCTCGGCGATCGCCGTCTTGCCGACGCCGGGATCACCGACATAGAGCGGGTTGTTCTTCGAGCGGCGGCACAGCACCTGAATGGTGCGGTTGATCTCGGACTCGCGGCCGATCAGCGGGTCGATCTTGCCGGCCTTGGCCTTGTTGTTGAGATTGACGCAATAAGCCGTCAGCGCATCCTGCTGCTGCTTCTTCTTGCCGCTTTCCTCTTGTGGCTCGGCGCCGTTCTGGCCGCCCTGCTCGTCATCGGCACCGCGCGGCGAGCGTGTCTCCGATGCGCCCGGACGCTTGGCAATGCCGTGCGAGATGTAGTTGACCGCGTCGTAGCGGGTCATCTGCTGTTCCTGCAGGAAATAGGCGGCATGGCTCTCGCGCTCGGCGAAGATGGCGACGAGGACGTTAGCGCCCGAAACCTCCTCGCGGCCAGACGACTGCACATGGATCACCGCGCGCTGGATGACGCGCTGGAAACCGGCGGTCGGCTTGGAGTCCTCGTCGTAACCGGTGACGAGGTTGTCGAGCTCGGTGTCGATATAGGTGAGAACCGTGTGCTTGAGCTCATCGAGATCGACATTGCAGGCGCGCATGACGGCGGCCGCCTCGGTGTCGTCGATGAGCGCGAGCAGCAGATGTTCTAGGGTTGCATATTCATGGTGCCGCTCATTGGCGAGCGTCAGCGCCTGGTGAAGCGCCTTTTCCAGGCCTTGGGAGAAAGCCGGCATGTTACCTCACTTCTTCTCCATCACGCATTGCAGCGGATGCTGATTCTGTCGGGCGAAATCCATGACCTGGGACACTTTGGTCTCGGCCACCTCGAATGTATAGACCCCGCACTCGCCCACTCCATGATTGTGAACATGAAGCATGATGCGTGTGGCGGCTTCGCGATCCTTCTGGAAAAAACGCTCCAGCACGTGAACCACGAACTCCATCGGAGTGTAGTCGTCGTTGAGGATGAGGACCCGATAAAGGCTGGGCTTCTTGGTCTTGGTTTTGGTGCGCGTGATGACGGCCGTCCCACGGCCGGCCCCATTGCCGTTACCGTCGCCGTCTTGCATCCGCACCACTCGTCTCGTGGCAGTCAAACCGATCGTCACGTATTCCTGCCTCTTTCGATTCCCCATGCGAGTTCGACATGTAGGTGTTCGATGTACGATTTTAAGCCCTTCTGGTTAGCTGACAATATGGCTAGGTCACCAAACTTGGACGATTTTCGCAATCGTGAAGGGGCGCGAGGCTCTGGAACGGAAATTGACACGAAAAAGCCGGGCCGCGTTTCCGTGGCCGGGCTTTTTCTCGGGTTCAAAGGCTGAATCTGGGGTCACGTCAGGCGAAATCAGTTCGCCCGGGCAAAATTACTTTGCCTTGGCAACGATCGATTCGAATGGCTTGTAAGCTTCCTTGGCGAGTTCGGCATAGAGATCGCCGATCTTGGTGGCCTCGGCGACGAACGCCTCATAGGACTGCTTGGCGTAATCCGACTGGATCTCGATCGCCTTTTCCAGCGACTTGGCTGAAAACAGCTTCTCCACCGTGGCGCTGCCGGTTTCAAAACTCTTCTTGGTGTATTCACCAGCTTCGGTGGCAATCGCCTGCGCGCCCTTGGACAGCGACGCAAAGCTCTTCAATCCGGTGTCGGCGAACTCTTTGCCGTATTTGCTGAAGTCCTCATAGGTCTGGGTCATTTCACGATTCCCTTGACGGTTGAAGCGTCCTTCTTCGGGGCGCCCTTGTGCAATGCAAGATAATATATTGTGCGCCGCACAAAAGTCAAGATTTCGCGGGCTTCCGGACCCGCCTGCGCAGCCAATGGCTAAAAATCGAATAAAGAGAGCCACAAGCCCGAAGAAAATGGTGAACGCGGCGGTTACCATAAACGGATTGGTAACGCTGCGCCGGTAGCTTGGCCGGAAGCGAGGCAGGACCCTTTGCCGCCTCCAACGCAACGAAGAAATCCAAGGGAAGTACCAGTGCGTAAGGCGTTGTTGGGCATCGTTTCCAAATCTACCTCCCCTCTCAAAACGATGATGATCATCGCCCTGGCGATGACATTCGTTTTTGGCGACGTTGCCTCGTCGCTGGCGGCCAGGCAGGCGGCCATCGTCGTGGATGCCAAGACCGGCAAAGTGCTCTACTCCGCCGACGCCAACGGCAGGCGCTATCCGGCTTCGCTGACCAAGATGATGACGCTGTATCTGACCTTCGAAGCGATGGCGAAGGGCAAGATCAGCAGGAACACGCCAGTGGTGTTTTCCGCCAAGGCCTCCGCCGAGGCGCCGACGAAACTTGGCGTGAAGCCGGGCGGTTCCGTCACGGTCGAGACCGCGATCCTGTCGATCGTCACCAAGTCGGCGAATGACTCGGCCACCGCGCTCGGCGAAATGCTCGGCGGCAATGAAACCACTTTTGCCCGCATGATGACCGCCAAGGCGCGTGCGCTGGGGATGAACGGCACCGTGTTCCGCAACGCCAATGGCCTGCCCGACCCCGGCCAGTTCACCACCGCGCGCGACATGGCGACGCTCGGCATCGCGCTGCGCGAGCATTTTCCCCAGTATTACGGCTATTTCTCGCAGCGCTCCTTTCTCTATGGGCGCCAGCGCATCAACGGCCACAACCGTCTGCTTGGACGCATCAAGGGCGTCGACGGCATCAAGACTGGCTACACCCGCGCCTCCGGCTTCAACCTCGTCTCATCGGTTTCCGATGGCAATCGCCGCATCGTCGGCGTGGTCATGGGCGGCACCTCGGGCGGCAGCCGCGACAATCAGATGGCCAGCTTGATCAACACCTATCTGCCGAGGGCGTCGACTCGCGGTGGTGGCGATCTGGTCGCCAAGGCCGGTGGCAACAACCCGATCACCGCCCTTGCCAAGGTTCTCCTGCCCAAGCATGACGCTCCGACACCGGACGACAAGCCTGTCATAGCGCAGGACGATGTCACCGTTGCCGAGGACGCCACGGTCGCGGAAGACGATACCGCGCAGGCCGAAGAAGCAGCCCCCGTCGTCAAGACCAGAAAGGTCAAGACCGTCATCGTTTCAGCCCCCCAAGTCGCGACGGCCCAGGTTGTAGCGGCCTATGCCGAGCCGACGCCGGCGGCTGTCGACCCGGTCAACACCGCGTCGGTGCCTTCGGGTTGGGCCATTCAGGTCGCCTCGTCGCCCAAGCAGTCCGAGGCCCAGGCCTTTCTCGACAAGACCACCAAGCAGGCGCCCAAGGTGCTGGCGGACGCTTCCGGTTTCACTGTCGCCTTCGACAAGGATGGCGTCACCTACTACCGCGCCCGCTTCGGTGGCTTCGGTTCGAAGACCGCCGCCTGGAAGGCCTGTACCGCTTTGAAGAAGAAGAACATCGAGTGCTACGCCGTCCAGCAGTAGGACGGCGTGCAAGCCATCTCCCGGAAAAATTCTGCGTCGAAGGAGACTAGTTGTGATTGGAGAGCAAGACGTCCTTGGCTTCGTTAATCCGCGCCGCCAGGAAAGACGTGCCGCCGACATCGGGGTGCAGGCGCTGCATCAGGCGGCGGTGCGCCTTGCGGACATCCGCCGCGGCGGCCCCCGCTTCAAGACCAAGGACCTTGTAGGCCTCCTCCTTAGTCATGGCGCCCGGACCTGGCGCAACACCCAGCCCTTCGCCACCGTTCGTCTCAGCGTTTTTGCGCCAGACGGGAAATCTGCCGTCAAGATACGTCTCTAGCAGCTGTCGGCTCTCCGGATCGCCGGAGAGTTCGCGGTAGAGGTGTTGCAATTCCGCCAGCCCCATCGCGCCAAGCATCTTGCCTTCGTGGCGGCCAGCCAGGACCAGTCCTTCGAGGCCGCCGGTATCGTGATCGAGTTCCATTTCCAATGCCGCTGTGCGCACCGTCGAGCGTTTGCCCGGTGCAAGCCCGGCCGGCTGGCGTTTCATGCGCATGGAACCATACCAGGCAATTGCGCCGGTGAGAATCATGCCGCCGATGCCTTCCCGGCCGACCACAAGCACGGCGACGCCGACAAGTGCCAGAAGAGCCGGCCCGAGCGTTCGCAGCGTGCTCGCCAGTTTCGCCGGCTCGGCACGCAGAAAGATCGTCACTGCGCCGAGGAGCAGCAGAAGCAACGCTCCAAAAGCGATGATCGCGCCCATTATTTTCCGCCGCCCCGCAGATACTCGATCATCAGCCGGTCTTCCGGCCTGCCCCTGGCTTCGAGCGCCTTTAACCCGCCGGTCGCAAACACGGCGACGGCCGAAAGCAGTCCTGCCAGGGTCGCGGCAGCCCGCCGATCAAATCTAAACCAAGCCCCCTTGGACAGCCGTGCAATCTCTTTGAACGCCTTTTCTGCGCCGGAATCATGGCCTTCCTGAAACACGAAGACGGGAACGCCATGAAGGCCGAGGCTGCCGGCCTTTTCGGCCAGATCGTCGATATTCTCTTCCATCGCGTCGCCGATGTAGACCAGCGCATTGACCTTGGCGGCCGCCGTCTGTTTCAACGCATGCGTCAGGACCTTGCCGATCTGGGTGTGGCCGCTACGGCATTCGATCCGCGTCATCAGCTGCTTCAAGGCGTTGGTGTCGCTCACGAAAGCCGACGAACGGCACTCGCCGAGACCACGAAAATAGACCAGTTGCACGCTGAGGGTTCCGGCCTTGCCGACGGCGTCGAACATCTGGCCCTGCAGCGTGCAGGCCAGATCCCAGGTCGGCTGGCGGCTCATTGTTGCGTCGAGAGCAAGGATCAGCCTGCCCGAACCGGTCGCCGACGCGGCAAGTGTCCTCGCCTGACGAATGAAGGCGTCGATCTCTCCGCGTTGGATTGAGGCTTGATCGGCGCAGGATTGGTCCCCGCTGGCACAGGCTGCTTCTTATCGCTCATGAAAAACAAGATGTGGCGTTGCCACATCGCTTGCAAGCCCCACATCGGGCAGTGCAAAGGGCCAGGCGGTGATGCCACCTGGGGTCAGAGCAGACCGAGATCGGCCAGCTCGCGCCTGAGTTTCGGCGGCATCTCGATCAATCCGGCCTTGCCCTTACCCAGATCGAGCGGCGCGTCCGCCGGCTTCAGGTAGCGCCAGCCCTGAAAAGCCCGGCGTGGCTGCCAGTCGGTGCGTACAACCTCGGGGTCGAGTATCAGATGGCAACGGCCTATGCCTTCACTGTCGGTGAACGGCCGGATTTCGGTGATCAACTGGCGGCACTGCACATTGCCTTTGATCACCCAATAGAGCGAACCGCCATCGGTAACCTCGGCGCCGCGCGTCGGCATCATACGGGTGGTGTGATACTGCTCGACCGGCTCACCGGCGCGCCGCCGCTCGTCGAGGCGGAAGGCGATCCACTCTTCGAGATCCTCGACGCTGTCGCAGCCGACACAGAGTTTTATGAGATTGAGAGACATCGCTTAAGGTTAGTCCTGCACGCGAACGCGTCAACGACCGGATCGACTTCTCCACAGTAGCGGTTTAGGCCAGCCTTCAGCACTCCACGACGTTGACTGCAAGCCCGCCAAGGCTGGTTTCCTTGTACTTCTCGTTCATGTCGAGGCCGGTCTGGCGCATGGTCTCGATCGCCGCATCGAGCGGTACGAAATGGATGCCGTCGCCCTTGATGGCCAGTGACGCTGCCGTCACCGCCTTGACCGCGCCCAGCGCATTGCGTTCGATGCACGGCACCTGCACCAGCCCGCCGACCGGATCGCAGGTCATGCCGAGATGATGTTCGAGCGCGATCTCGGCGGCATTCTCGACCTGCTCGGGCGTGCCGCCCATGACGGCGCACAGGCCGGCCGCCGCCATCGCCGATGCCGAGCCGACCTCGCCCTGACAGCCGACCTCGGCGCCCGAGATCGACGCGTTGGTCTTGATGATGCCGCCAACGGCGGCAGCCGTCAGCAGGAAATCACGAATGCTCGGCTGGTCCGCCTCGGGATGGAAATGCAGCCAGTAGCGCAGCACCGCCGGCAGCGTGCCGGCAGCGCCATTGGTCGGCGCGGTGACGACGCGGCCGCCGGCGGCATTTTCCTCGTTCACGGCCATGGCGTAGATCGACAGCCAGTCATTGGCGAGCAAAGGATTGGGCTTGTTCTGCTGCCACTGCTCCTGCAGCTTATCGTGCAGCATGCGGGCACGGCGGCGCACCTTCAGCCCACCCGGCATGATGCCATCCTGCGACAGGCCACGGTCGATGCAGCCCTTCATGGCGCTCCAGATTCCGTCGAGGCCGGCGTCGAGCTCCTCGCGCGTCATCTGCGTCTCCTCGTTGACGCGTTTCATGTCGGCGATGGAAAGGCCGCTTTTGCCGGCCATGGCCAGCATCTCGACCGCATTCTTGAACGGATAAGGCACTTTCTTGCCTTCGGTTGTCACCGAACCTTTGGCTTTCATCCGCTGCAGTTCTTCTTCGGAAACCACGAAGCCGCCGCCGATCGAATAATAGATGCGCTTGAGCAGCAGGCGGCCGCCGGAATCATAGGCGTAGAACGCCATGCCGTTGGCGTGACCGGTGAGCGGCGTTTTGCGGTCCAGCACCAGATCGGTGGCCGGATCGAAGCGATAGGCGGGATGGCCGGGCGGCGAAATGCGCTTTTCGGCGGCGATGCGGCTGGCAATGCCATCGGCCTGGTCGGGATCGACCGTCTGCGGCGTCAGGCCGGCAAGGCCGAGCATGACGGCGCGATCACTGCCGTGGCCAATACCGGTGTAGGCGAGTGACCCGTGCAGACTTGCGCCAAGCCGATCGACCTTGACGCCCGCCGGACGCGGCCAGTCATGTCCCGCGACCTCGTCGAGAAACCGCGCAGCGGCTGTCATCGGCCCCATCGTGTGCGAACTCGAGGGTCCTATGCCGATCTTGAACAGGTCGAAAACCGAAAGGAACACGCGGCGTTGTCTCCTGGCGTCAGGTCGATGACTACATATAGGAATTCCCACGATGTTTCCGCTCTTTTGGAAATCGCGGCGCTGCACCCGCCGACCTTGTTTGCTCCGGCAGCGACATTGGTGCCTTATCGCTGTAGGCGGACATCGAAGCGATCGCGCTGAATGTGCTAAATTCAGGCCATGGGCGATTCCCTCGATCTTTCGACAGCCGATCTCGCGGCGCTGGCCTTCTTCCTCGTCGCGTGGCTGCTGCACACGTTCGCCTCCGACGGCAAGCTGGTCAGCCGCATGTCACTGACGACGGCGATGAATGCACAGCGGCAAGCCTGGATGCGGACCATGGCCGAGCGCGAGATCCGCATCGTCGATACCGCCATCATGAGCGGGCTGCAGCAAGGCACCGCCTTCTTCGCCTCCAGCTCGCTGATCGCCATCGGCGGCTGTTTTGCCCTGCTCGGCGCATCCGACCGGGTTCTTGAAGTGCTCAGCGACCTGCCCCTGGGTGGCGCGCCGTCGCGCGCGGCCTTCCAGATAAAGGTGTTCGGGCTGGTGCTGATCCTGGCGTTTTCGTTCTTCAAATTCGGCTGGGCGTACCGGCTGTTCAACTATTGCACGATCCTGATCGGCGCCGTGCCGATCCCGCATGGCGAAGCCTCACGCAATCCGGTCACCGAAACGGCGGTGTGGCGTGCGGCGCAAATGAACATGCTGGCCGGAAAGCACTTCAACTCCGGCCTGCGCGGCGTGTTCTTCTCGATCGGTTATCTCGGCTGGTTCGTCGACCCAATGGTGTTCGTGTTGTCGACGCTGTTGCTGCTGGCCGTTCTGGTGCGGCGCCAGTTCTTCTCGGCCGCCAGGCAGGCGGTGATCGGTCAGCCGCCTGGAAAAGGCTGATCGATCCGGCCTGACAGCCAGTAGGCAAAAAGCCCGATCCATTCGCGGATGGCCATGGTGGCGGCCTGCAGCGAATCGGCTGGATTGTCGCGGAACAGGCCGATGCCTTCTTTGCCCGAGGTGCGATAGTCGACCGGCCAGGGAACAGTCGCAAAACCGGCCTTGTCGAACAGCGCCTTGGCGCGCGGCATATGGAAGGCCGAAGTCACCAGCAGCCAGGTCTCGCCGGGCTTCGGCGTTAGCAACTCCTTGGTGAAGACCGCGTTCTCATAGGTGTTGCGGGACTTGTTCTCCAGGATCAGACGATCGGCGGCCACGCCAAGCGCGGTGAGCAGGCGCGGCGCGGTTGCGGCATCGCCCTCGCCATCGAGAAACAACGCGCCGGTGCCGCCGGAGACGACCACCTTGGCGGTAGGAAAGCGCCGGGCCAGAACTGCGGTCTCGACCATCCGATCTCCGCTGCTGTTCAACTCATAGCCGCCGCGCGCCAGATTGATGGCGCCCTCGAAGCCGCCGCCGAGCACGACGATGCCGTCGACCTTTGCCGGCAGCGGCGGGCGCGCGAAGCGCTCTTCCAGCGGATTGAGCATCATGGCGCCGAGCGACGTCCACGCTGACAGCGCAAGGACCAGAAATGCCAGCACGCTGCCGGTAGCCGCCAGCCGCCGGCGCCCGATCATGGCCGCGAGCAATCCCGCCAGCAGCAGAAAGATCGCCAGGTTCAGCGGCTGGATGAAGAACCAAAAGATCTTGGACAGGTAGAAGAACATCGCTCACCCCATTGCAGCGCCGCGCGGGCGTGCGCGCTCAAAGGACGCTAACACTTTGATTTTGCGCAGGATCCTTCCGAAAATCGATTCGACTTTCAGGGCATGCGCTAGACGAGCGACGTCCCTACCACCACTTCTCCGGCTGGAACGTGCCTGCGGCCTGCTCGATGACGGCAGCGGTCTGGAACAGGGTTTCCTCATCGAACGGCCGGCCGATCAGCTGCAGGCCGAGCGGCAGGCCCTTGGCGTCGAGCCCGGCGGGCACAGCGATGCCCGGCAGGCCCGCCATGTTCACAGTGACGGTGAAGATGTCGTTCAGGTACATCTTGACCGGATCGGCAGCCATGTCCTCGTCGGCGATGCCGAAGGCGGCGGACGGCGTTGCCGGGGTCAGGATGACATCGACGCCGGCGGCGAAGACAGTCTCGAAATCCCGCTTGATCAGATTGCGCACCTTCTGCGCCTGCAGATAGTAGGCGTCGTAATAGCCGGCCGACAGCACATAGGTGCCGATCATGATGCGGCGCTTGACCTCGCGGCCGAAACCCGCGGCGCGGGTCTTCTCATACATGTCGACGATATCCTTGCCCGGCACGCGCAAGCCGTAGCGGACGCCATCATAGCGGGCGAGGTTGGACGAAGCCTCGGCCGGCGCCACGATGTAATAGGCGGGCAGCGCGTATTTCGTATGCGGCAGGGAAATGTCGACGATCTCGGCGCCGGCGTCCTTCAGCCAGGCAATGCCCTTCTGCCACAGCGCTTCGATCTCTTCGGGCATGCCGTCGACGCGGTATTCCCTGGGAATGCCGACCTTCATGCCCTTGATCGGCTTGCCGATCACCGCCTCATAATCCGGCACCGGCCGGTCGACCGACGTCGTGTCCTTCGGATCGACAGAGGCCATCGATTTCAACAGGATCGCGGCATCGCGTACGTCGCGCGCGATCGGGCCGGCCTGGTCGAGCGACGAGGCGAACGCGACGATACCCCAGCGCGAGCAGCGGCCATAGGTCGGCTTGATGCCGACCGTCCCGGTGAAGGCGGCCGGCTGGCGGATCGAGCCGCCAGTGTCCGTCGCGGTCGCGCCGGCGCACAGGAAGGCGGAGACTGCCGTGGCCGACCCGCCAGAAGAGCCACCCGGCACCAACTGCGCATTGTCCAGGCTGCGCACGGTCCTCGTGCCGCCGGCCGAAACGAAGCCGCCGTCGCCCTGATGCGTCGTGGGCATCACCGCAGTATCGAGGCGCGAGCGCCGCCACGGATTGATGACCGGGCCATAGTAGGACGTCTCGTTGGACGAGCCCATGGCGAACTCGTCCATGTTGAGTTTGCCGAGCATAACGGCGCCGTCGGCCCACAGATTTGACGTAACGGTCGATTCGTAGCGCGGCTTGAACCCGTCGAGCACATGGCTGCAAGCCTGCGTGTGGACGCCTTCGGTGCCGAACAGGTCCTTGATCCCCAACGGAATGCCTTCCAGCGCACCGCCCTCGCCCTTGACCAGCCTGGCGTCGGACGCCTTGGCCATGTCGCGCGCCTTGTCGCCGGTCACGGCGACATAGGCATTGAGCGCCGGATTGGCGCGCTCGATAGCGCCGAGATAGGCCTCGGTGATCTCGGTCGCGGTGATTTCCTTGTCGCGCAGCTTGGCGCGGGCCTGTGAAATCGTCAGCTGGGTCAGGTCGCTCATCAAAGGCTCTTTTCGTAAAACACCGACCACTCAGAATCGGGATAATCCAGCACCGGGCCGCAGCGCGAAAACCCGGCGCGTTCGTAGACTGTCCACGCCGCGGGATGACGATCGCCCGTCTCCAGCACCAGGTGCTTCAGCCCCTCGTTGCGCGCCAGCGATTCGACCCGCTCAACGATTTTCGCGCCGATCTTCTGCCCGCGATGCGACGGCCTGATATACATGCGCTTGACCTCGCCAATGGCGCCGTCATGACGCTTCAGCGCGCCGCAGCCAATGGCCAGGCCATTATCGCGGGCGATGAAAACCGTCGTGTCCTCACCGGCCATCTGCTCGACCGTCAAATGGTAGCAATGCTCCGGCGGCGTCAGTTCGAGCAAGGTCTCGTTGAGTTCCGTGACCAGCCTGCGCACGTCGTCCTGGAGCGGCTTCTCAATGGCGATCTCGATTGCCATCGGCCGACTTACTCCACGACCTTCGGCACGAGGAAGAAGTTCTCTTCGGTCGCCGGCGCGTTAGCGACGATGTCGGCCGCCTTGCCGCCGTCGGTGACGACATCGCTGCGCTTCTTCATGTCCATCGGCGTCACCGAGGTCATTGGTTCGACACCGGAAACATCGACCTCGTTCAGCTGCTCGACGAAGCCCAGAATGGCGTTCAGCTCGCCGGTCATCCGTTCGGCGTCTTCTTCGCTCACCGCGATGCGGGCGAGATGCGCGACGCGCTTCACTGTCTGAAGATCTACGGACATGTTTTTGCCTCGGGGAAAACCAGTTCGGGCTATAGCGGCGCCGCGCGCGCTGCGCAACATGCATCGTGCGAGAGACCAGGCTGTGCCGGCGGCCCGCTCGTGGGCCCTCAGAATACGTCTATGGCAGAGCAACGCCTTCGCACAGATAGTAGCTGCCGCTGTTGCCGCTTGCTTCGCTTTCGTCGTCGACGGG
This sequence comes from Mesorhizobium sp. M0618, assembly GCF_040320765.1. Taxonomy (NCBI): domain Bacteria; kingdom Pseudomonadati; phylum Pseudomonadota; class Alphaproteobacteria; order Hyphomicrobiales; family Phyllobacteriaceae; genus Mesorhizobium; species Mesorhizobium sp. M0618. The sequence goes on from NZ_JAMYQH010000036.1 coordinate 13,182, forward strand.
CCGAACCGACACGAGATCGATCTGCTTGGCGTTCATTTGCGTCACGGAGAGAACGTCGGGAAAGACATAACCCGGTTCCTGGCAGATGGCCGTCACCGCCCAGCTCGGCGAAGCCGTGGCCTTGCTGATCTGCAGAAACTCGCAATTGTATTCGACGCTCTGCAGGCCGTGCGCCGAAAGCACGATGTTGCCTGCGTCGATCAGCGTTTGCAGCGTGTCCTTTTTGGCCTGTTTGCAAAGCTCCTCGGATTGCAGGTAGACGCCCTCGATGAAATCATCCGCGGCGAGCGCGGGCGACGCCGCGACCAACATCGATACACAAAGAGATTTCCTCAAAGCCATGGTCTTATTCCGCTTTCGCCACGCCTAGATCGTAATCGTCTCACCGATATCAGGCGATGCCACCGTCACGCCGGACCCTTCCATGCCGGCCTCGAACTTGTCGGCGGTCGGATCGATCATCGGAAACGTGCCGAAGTGACAGGGAACCACGGTATCGAATTTGAAGAAACGCCGGCAGGCAAGTGCAGCCACCGCGCCGCCCATGGTGAAGCGGTCGCCGATCGGCACCAGGCCGACCTTGGGTTCATGCAACTCGTTGATCAGCGCCATGTCGGAGAAGATGTCGGTGTCGCCCATGTGATAGAGCGTCTTGTCTTCCGGGAAATGCAGGACGAGGCCGCCCGGATTGCCGAGATAGGTGTTCTGGCCGCCCTCGCCGGGGAACGAGGATGAGTGCAGCGCCTGGACAAAAGTGGTGGTGAAGCTGCCGCAATCGACGGTGCCGCCGATGTTGCCCGGGTTGATCTTCTTGTCGCTGACACCCTTGCCGACCAGATACATGCAGATCTCGAAATTGGCGACCAATTGGGCGCCGCTTTTGCCGAGCACTTCCACGGCGCCGCTGATGTGGTCGCTATGGCCATGCGTCAGCAGCACATGCGTGATCCCCTCGGCCGGTCCCTCCCAGCCGCCCGTCCAGGACGGATTGCCGATCAGATAGGGATCGATGAGGATCTTGGCATCAGCGGTCTCGATGCGAAAGGCCGAGTGGCCGTACCAGGTCAGTTTCATGAATGCATTCCTCGATTTTTATCTTGCCAAAGGATAGAACGCCGACGGCCCGGAGATCAAAGGGTTACTGTGTCCGCCACGCGTTTGACAAAACACGTGGTGGTGAAAGGCGAAGGACGGCCGGTGGGCATTATCACGATCGAGGAATTGCCGGCGCGGCTAACCGGCGGCAAGACGCTGGCGGGGCTTGACCTCGGCGACAAGACGATCGGCGTCGCGGTCTCGGACCAGAGGTTTTCCTTCGCCCATCCGCGCCCGGTCATCATGCGAAGGAAATTCTCGCTCGATGCGGCGGTGCTGCTCGCCTTGCTGCACAAGGAGAATGCCGGCGCGGTGGTGATTGGGCTGCCGATCAACATGGACGGTTCGGAAGGTCCGCGTGCGCAGAAATCACGCGCCTTCGTCCGCAACATGGCCCAGATAAGCGACCTGCCGTTCGTGCTCTGGGATGAGAGACTATCGACGGTCGCGGCCGAAAGGACGCTGATCGAGATGGATTTCTCGCGCCGCAAACGCGCCGGCAAGATCGATTCGGCGGCTGCCGCGTTTATTCTGCAGGGAGTTTTGGACCGGCTTCAGTCGCTCCACGCATCCGCTCGAACGGAACCGGACCCGCCCAGCGCTGTCTGACCCAGCCGGCGATTTCGCGGCGACGGCGGAAGGCCCAAAGCGCCATCAGCAGCAACCCGTCGAAGACGCACGTCTTCGCCACCATGCCGGGAATGATCGCCGGGTCGATGCCGAGCATCTGACCATAGAGCTGGAAGAAGAAGTCGTGCATCTGTCGGCTGAGCATCGTGTAGCCGAAATTGATGTCATTGGCCGACAGATAGAACCAGCCCCAGAAAATCGCCATCGGCGCCGCCCAGAATCCGAAGATGTAGCGCATCAGCGGCCTCCCCTGGGATGGGAGCCGGTCTTGGACACCGTTCGGCCTGATATGAGTGAAAGCAGCGAATTGTGGGCCGCGGCTTTTGCCATGCCGTGCGCGACGGCATGGATCTCGCTTTCGCCCGAAGCCGCTGTCGCAACCAAGGATCGCCGTTCGGCAAGCATGGCGACATAGGACGCCAGAAGTGCCGCCAGTTGCACGGCGACAGCCATGAACAGCCCGTTGATGCCTTGCGCGGCGCCACCGACGACGATCAGCGACAACACGCCGGACGCGCATATGAAGGCGATGCGGGCGACGCTGTCGGCGCCCGAGCTGGTCGCGTCGTTGACCAGGGCTTCGACAAAGGCCCAGAAAAACAGAACCGCGACGACAAGCAATGCGGTGGCGAGCGGCGCCACGACGACGAAATTGTCGAGGTCGACGAAGCGGGTACCCTCGATTGTAGTGCCCAGCACGCCGAGCGCCGCCGCCACACCCCGGTTTCCGTCGATGCAGATTAGCGCAAGCAGGGCGAAAACAATCGCCCAGTGCAAGGCCAGAAAAGAGGTCAGTACCTGTCGCATCGGTGTTCCTGCTTCGCAAAGCAAGAGACGGCCAATCTGAACCATTCCCTGCTTGCACTAGGACAGTGGGCCTTGCCGTCCGCCATCGCAATGGAAACCATTTGTTAAGGTTAACGGCGATTAGCCATACGCGTGAAGATGCCCGCCAACGCGTCAAAACTGTGGATGGCGCCGGTTTTTGCGATGCTCGCGGCTCAGTTCACCGGCGGATAGAGCGTGTCGATGATCATGCGTGCATCGTGGCGCGAATCGATCATGCCATAGGTGTTGCGCCATTGGCCGGCCAAACGCGTCTCGACGAAAGCGTCGGCGATCCGCCCTGCCCCCAGACGGCGCAATTCCGCCGCCGCAGCCGACAGCGCCAGCTGCTCGGTCAGCAGCCGGGCAGAACCTTCGTCGGTTGAGGCAACCTGCATCGCCGCCTTCAGCACGCCGATCGTGCCGCGTCCGCCGGCGCCGAGATCACGGTCGATGCCGGCCAGCACATCCTCGAACAGGCCGGGCGCACGGCCGAGCACGCGCAGCACATCAAGCGCCATGACATTGCCCGAGCCTTCCCAGATCGCGTTGACCGGGGCCTCGCGATAGTAGCGGGCGAGTGGCGCCTCCTCGACATAGCCATTGCCGCCGAGGCACTCCATAGTCTCATAGAGCAAAGGCGGCGCGATCTTGCAGACCCAGTATTTGACGACCGGCGTCATGGCCCGAGCAAACGCCGCCTCGCCGCGATCGCTGGCCGCCTCGTCGAAGGAGCGCGCCAACCGGAACGACAGCGCGGTGGCGGCGGCGACATCGAGCGCCATGTCGGCCAGAACGCGCTGCATCAACGGCTGCTCGATCAGGGTCGAACCGAACACCTGGCGATGGCGGGCGTGGTGAACGGCCTCGGCCAGGCCCGCGCGCATGATCGCCGACGATGCGATGGCACAATCGAGCCGGGTCAGGGTGACCATGTCCATGATCGTCTTCACACCGGCACCGGCTTCGCCGACCATCTCGCCGATGGCATTGACAAATTCGACTTCGGAGGAGGCGTTGGAACGATTGCCGAGCTTGTCCTTCAGCCGCTGAAAGCGGAAGCCGTTGCCCGAACCGTCACCGAGAACGCGCGGCACGAGGAAGCACGATAGTCCCTCAGGCGCCTGCGCCAGCACCAGGAAGGCATCCGACATCGGCGCGGACATGAACCATTTGTGCCCGTTCAGACGATAAAAACCGCTGCCGGCGCGTTCCGCCCTCGTCACATTGGCGCGCACATCGGTGCCGCCCTGTTTCTCGGTCATGCCCATGCCGAGGGTCAGCCCGGTCTTCTCGACCGGCGGTTTCTGGCTCTGGTCGTATTTGCGCGTCGTCACGCGCGGCGCCCATTCGCGAAACAGTTTCGGGCTGGCCATCAAGGCCGCCAGCGAAGCGTTGGTCATGGTGATGGGGCACAGATGCCCGGTCTCCAGCTCAGCCGTCAGATAAAACCGGGCGGCGCGGACCTGATGGCGGCGGCCGATCTCGGTGTCGCCGTTCTCCCACACCGAGGAATGCAGCCCGTTGGCCACAGAGCGGCGCATCAAGGCGTGATAGGCGGGATGGAACTCGACCACGTCGATGCGCCGTCCCTGGCGATCATGCGTCCTGAGCTTCGGCGTCTCGACATTGGCGAGGCGCGCCAATTCCTGCGCCTCCTGCGTCAGCACAAAGCGGCCGAGACCATCGAGTTCCTTGCGCACCGGATCGGAAAAACGCTCCGCTAGCTGGATCAGCAACGGATCGCCCCGCCAGGCGTTGCCGCCCGTCAGCGGCGGCGGCTGGTTCGTCACGTCGTCGGTCACGCCCAATCCTTCTATCGTCAGAAAGCCACGAATCCGAGGCTGTCGGCTAGATATAGCCAAGCCATGCAGCGCGCGCGATGAAAATACCGGCCGATACAATCGGCTATCTACACGAAAAAATTGAGGAGAACGGCTGCAATGCAAAGCTGGCGCTTGCAGCCGCAAAGTCTCCACCCTATAGCAGCGCCTTGAGATGACCGACGCTTCGTCCCCCTATCCTCATCGCCATCTTCTGGGCATCCGCGACCTTTCCCCCGCCGATATCGAGCTGTTGCTCGACAGGGCGGACCGGGCGGTCGCGATCTCGCGGCAGTCGGAGAAGAAAACCTCGACGCTGCGCGGTCGCACACAGATCAACCTCTTCTATGAAGCCTCGACGCGTACGCAGTCGTCGTTCGAGCTGGCCGGAAAGCGGCTCGGCGCCGATGTCATGAACATGTCGGTGGCGAGCTCTTCGGTGAAGAAGGGCGAGACGCTGATCGACACGGCGATGACGCTGAACGCCATGCGGCCCGACATCCTGATCATCCGCCACCAATCGGCGGGAGCGGCAGCGCTGCTTGCGCAGAAGGTCGGCTGCTCCGTCGTCAATGCCGGCGACGGCGCGCATGAGCATCCGACACAGGCACTGCTCGACGCGCTGACCATTCGCCGCGCCAAGGGCCCGCTGTCGAAGCTGATCGTGGCGATCTGCGGCGACATCCTGCATTCGCGCGTGGCGCGCTCCAACATCATGCTCCTCAACGCGCTTGGCGCGCAGGTGCGCGTCGTTGCGCCGTCAACGCTGCTGCCGTCGGGCATCGAGAAGATGGGTGTTATTGTCACCCGATCGATGGCCGAGGGCCTCAAGGGTGCCGACGTGGTGATGATGCTGCGCTTGCAGCGCGAGCGCATGGAAGGCGCCTTCGTGCCTTCGGTGCGCGAATATTTCCGCTATTTCGGCCTCGATGCGGAGAAACTGAAGGCGGCCAAGGACGACGCACTGGTGATGCATCCCGGACCGATGAACCGCGGCGTCGAGATCGCCTCGGAAATCGCCGATGGTCCGCAAAGCGTCATCCAGGAACAGGTCGAGATGGGCGTTGCCGTGCGTATGGCCGTCATGGAGGCCCTGCTCGACCCCCGTCGTAATCAAGAGGGCCGCAATCACGAGGGCCGCGGCGCATGAGCACGACGGTTTTCGAGCGCGTCCGCATCGTCGACCCCTCGCGGGGCATCGATGAAGTCGGCGCCGTCATCGTCGATGGCCGCAAGATCGTTGCCGCCGGCAAGGCAGCGCTGAACCAGGGCGCGCCCGAGGGCGCTATCGTCGTCGACTGCGCCGGCAAGGCGATCATTCCAGGCCTGATCGACGGCCGCGTCTTCATCGGCGAACCGGGCGGCGAGCATCGCGAGACCATTGCGTCGGCGAGTGTCGCGGCGGCAGCCGGCGGCGTCACATCCATCGTCATGATGCCCGATACCGATCCGGTGATCGACAATGTGGCGCTGGTCGAATTCGTGCTGCGCACCGCCAAGGACACGGCCATCGTCAACGTCTTTCCGGCTGCGGCGATCACCAAGGGCCTCGACGGGCGCGAAATGACCGAGTTCGGCCTGCTGCGCGAAGCCGGCGCCGTCGCCTTCACCGATGGCCGTCACACCATATCGAGCGCGCTGGTGATGCGCCGCGCGCTGACCTATGCGCGCGACTTCGGCGCCACCATCGTGCATGAGACGCAGGATGCGGACCTCGGTTCATCCGGCGTGATGAATGAAGGCCTCTACGCCAGTTGGCTCGGCCTCTCCGGCGTTCCGCGCGAAGCGGAATCCATCCCGCTGGAGCGCGATCTGGCCTTGGCCCGGCTGACGCGTGGTTCGTACCATGCAGCAAAGATCTCGACGGCGATGGCGGCAAACGCCATAACGCGTGCGAAAGCCGACGGCGCGACGGTGACGTCAGGCGTGGCGATCCACAATCTGTCGCTGAATGAAAACGATGTCGGCGAATACCGCACCTTCTTCCGCCTGACGCCACCTTTGCGCGCCGAGGAAGACCGGTTGGCGATGATCGAGGCGGTCAGGGACGGCACGATCGACATCATCGTCTCCTCGCATGATCCGCAGGACGTCGACACCAAGCGCCTGCCCTTCGCCGATGCAGCGGCGGGCGCCATCGGGCTGGAGACCCTGCTGGGCGCCGCATTGCGGCTCTACCACAATGGCGACGTGCCGTTGCTCCGGCTGATCGAGACCCTGTCCACCGCCCCGGCAAAACTGTTCGGCCTGCCCGGCGGCACGCTGAAACCGGGCGCTGTCGCCGATCTTGCGCTGGTCGATCTCGACGAGCCCTGGATTGTCAGTGAAAGCGGCATTCGTTCGCGGTCGAAAAACACCTGTTTCGAAGGCGCGCGACTGCAAGGCAAGGTCTTGCAAACGCTGATTGCGGGCCGCACAGTGTTTTCCGCCTGAACCGGCCACGGCGCACCGCGCCTGATCCGGCCGAACTGGGGAAATGCGGGGGAAACAATGATTTACAGCCTCATCCCAGCGCTCGTGTTCGGCTATTTGCTTGGCTCGATTCCGTTCGGGCTTCTGCTCACCCGCGCCGCCGGCCTTGGCGATGTGCGCAAGATCGGCTCCGGCAACATCGGCGCCACCAATGTTCTGCGCACCGGCAACAAGGGCCTTGCCGCCGCGACACTGCTGCTCGACGCGCTGAAGGGCACGGCCGCCGTGCTGATATCAGGCCATTTTGCGCCTGACCTGGCGATCTGGGCCGGCCTCGGCGCCTTTCTCGGTCATCTCTTCCCGGTCTGGCTCGGTTTCAAGGGCGGCAAGGGCGTCGCCACCTACCTCGGTGTGCTGATCGGCCTTGCCTGGCAGGTGGCGCTGATCTTCGCCGTCGCCTGGCTGGTGATGGCATTCCTCTTCCGGTATTCCTCGCTTGCGGCGCTGACAGCGGCGGTCATCGTGCCGATCGCCCTCTATGTGCTGAGCACACCACAGAATGCGGCCTTGTTCGTGCTGATGAGCATCATCGTTTTCATCAAGCACCGGGAAAACATTTCGCGCCTGCTTGCCGGCACCGAGGGCAAGATCGGAGCCAAGGGGTGAGCGAGCCTGCCGCCGTGGTGAGTGGGCCGGCCGCCGGGCCGCGCCTCAGCGACCGGCAGCGGCTGAGCTGGCTACGGCTGATCCGCACCCAGAATGTCGGCCCCGCCTCTTTTCGCGACCTGATCAACCGCTTCGGTTCTGCCGAGGTGGCGCTGGAGATACTTCCGGAACTGATGATTTCGGGCGGCGCCCGCCGGATCGCCCGCATCCCTTCCGTTGCCGAAGCCGAGGCCGAATTGGAAACGGCCAGAAAGGCTGGCGCACGCTTTGTCGGCATTGGTGAGCCTGACTATCCCCAGCTCTTGCGCAACATGGACCATCCGCCGCCGCTGCTGGCGGTCAAGGGCAATGCCGCTGTCTTCCGACTGCCGGGGGTCGCCATTGTCGGTGCGCGCAACGCATCGCTGGCCGGCATCAAGATGGCGCGCATGCTGGCGGCGGATCTTGGCCGCGACGGCTACGCAATCGTCTCCGGCCTGGCGCGCGGCATCGACACGGCGGCGCATCAGGGCAGTCTTGCGACTGGCACGATCGGCGTGCTGGCCGGAGGACTCGACCTGCCCTACCCGCCTGAAAATGCCGGCCTGTGCGAGGAAATCGCCGAGCGTGGCGCCATCATTTCGGAGATGCCGTTCGGCTGGCAGCCGCGCGCCCAGGATTTTCCGCGCCGCAACCGCCTTGTTGCGGGTGCGGTCCTTGGGCTGGTGGTGGTCGAGGCAGCGCAACGCTCCGGCTCCCTGATCAGCGCCAGGCTTGCCGGCGAAATGGGCCGGCTGGTCTTTGCCGTGCCGGGCTCACCGCTCGATCCACGCGCCGCCGGTACCAACGGCCTGCTCAAGGATGGTGCCACCCTGGTCACCGAGGCATCGGATATTTCCAGGGCGATCGCCCCGCTGACCGGCATGCGGGCGCCCGACGTGCCGCCGTTCGAAGAGCCGCCCGACTTCTCGGCCACACCACCGCCCGGCGAAAGCGACCGCGCCCGCGTCATCGAGGCGCTCGGCCCGACGCCAGTGGCGGTCGACGAGATCATCCGCCACACCGGCCTGCACCCGGCCCAGGTCTTCATGGTGCTGCTGGAACTCGACCTCGCCGGCCGGCTCGAACGCCACGCCGGCGCCAATGTTTCGCTGGTGTTCGGGGAGCCTTCGGTCTGACGCTGTTCGCATTTTCGCGCCGCCGAACTCCTTCGAGAAGCTCGGCGAGGATGGCCTTTTCAGCCGGCTTTCCGCTTTGCCGCGCCTGTGCTCATCTGTTCGACGCCAAGACCGGCCGGCGGATTGTAGGGCAAAGGTCTGATATCCCGAGGCAAAGGTCTCAAGCAAAAGTTGGCTCTTGCCACTCGCGTCCGTTGGCACCAATCTCGCTCAGCCGCTCATCGGTGGATGTCGGCATGACAGGATCTTGCCATGACACGCGATCAGATGCTCGCCCACCTTCGATCCGCCGACGCGGTCGCGCGCGAGGCGGCGGCGCATGGGCATCATCCGTTTGGTTGCGTGCTGGTCGGGCCGGACGATCGGGTGCTGATGCGGCAAGGCAATCTCGACACGGTGCGCCACGCCGAGACGGAGCTCGCCCGGCGCGCCGCGGCAGCCTACGAGCCGGAGTTCTTATGGCAATGCACGCTGGTCTCAACCGGTGAGCCCTGCGCGATGTGCACCGGAACGCTCTACTGGGCGAATATCGGCCGGCTGGTCTACGGCTTCGAGGAGACCGAGATGCTGGCGCTCACCGGGGATCACGCAGAGAATCCGACGATGAGCCTCTCTTCGCGCACCGTCCTCGACTCTGGCCAGAAAAAGATCGAGGTCTTTGGCCCCTTCCCAGAAATCGCCGACGAGATGCTCGCACCGCACCGCGATTTCTGGAAGCGCTGACGGCTTCGAGCCAGTTGTGGTGTGCCCTTCCCGAGAGATGGGTGACAGTTTATCGCGTGGATTTGGTGAGCGCGATGGGATTCGAACCCATGACCTACTGATTAAAAGTCAGTTGCTCTACCGGCTGAGCTACGCGCTCCCGCGGGCGAAAGGCGGCCCTCGAAATTGCGCGGAACATAGGGAGAGTGCCTCGACCGGTCAACCGGAAAAAGAGGGCTCGCAGACACGGGCGGCTTCGCCCTGTCGCGACACTTGCCAGCCGCGCCATCGGTGGGAGAACAGCCAAGGGAACACTGGCATTTCTGCCCGACAGCGGCATCCAGTCTGGGGAACAATTGTATGCGCCGCTCGTTTTCCCGGCACAGGGACGTCCGCCAAACTATCGAGGAGAAGACCAATGAACAGAATCACAACGAGCCTGCTGGCGGCCACTCTCTCCGTCACATTCGTTGCGGCGGAGGCGGTGTCCGTTAATGCCCAACCGAACTATGTGCCGCAATCCCAGGTCGCGGTGCCGGATGTGCAGACAGTCCAGTACCGGGAGTGGCGTAAGGACCGCCACAATCGCAATTTTTCGCGTGACCGCAGTTTTTCGCGTGACCGCAATTTTTCCCGCAATCGCGGCGCATATTGGAACGGCCATCGCGGCTATCGCGAATATCGCCCCGGCTACCGTCGTCACGGCGATTATTGGTTCCCGCTTGCCGCCTTCGCTACTGGCGCGCTGATTACCGGCGCAATCATCAACAACGAAAACAACCGCGTCTACGGAGGCAACGCCCACGTCCAATGGTGCTACGACCGCTATCGCAGCTACCGTGCTTCGGACAACACGTTCCAGCCGAATTACGGCCCTCGCAAGGAGTGCCGTTCGCCTTACTGATCAAGGCGCGTTTAAGTAGCTGAGATGCGTTAGTGGAGCTCGCGCCGGCAACGGCGCGGGCTTTTGATCCTTTGGCCGGAAGACGAACAGTTGCCGTCAGCTTGCCCAGTTGATGCTCTTGAGCATCAGATAAAAGCCACCGCCGTCCTCTCTGCTGGGACAACGATAGATACCCAACCCATTGCAGATACGGGCCATCACCGCACTGAGTTCCCAACCAACCACTTCCAGCGCATTGTCCGCATCCGTCGCATAGGCTTGGGCCAGTTCGTCGATGCCATTCTGCTCTCCGAAGGATCGGACTAGCTTTGCATCGCTGAGGAGCTCGCTGGGCAGGCTGGAATTTGCCCAAGCCCACAGCCAGTTTCCGGCCTCCGTGCTCGTTGAGCCGACAATCTGGATTTCGGTGACGACCTTGGCGACCCCGTCTTGCGAGAACAGAAGCGTTCCGGCCGTCAGGTCATAGTCATAGCGCAACCAGCTACCGAGGTGGAGATCTTTTTTCAAGCGTGCATTCTTGGCCTTCAGCTGTTCGATAGCCTCGTCGCGCCAAGCAGGATACCAGTCTGGCTGCATTCCTCGCGCCCCATCACCCGCCACTGATGGCTGTTTATGACACGCTGAGCGTCCTGCGCACAGCATCGCGCCAACCAGCGAGCTTGGCTGCGCGCACGGAGCCATCCATGTCCGGCTTGAAGCGCCGTTCGAGTGCCCAACTCTTCGCAAACTTCTTGGCATCCGGCCACACACCTGCCTTCGAGCCGGCCAGCCAGGCGGCACCGAGCGCCGTCGTCTCCAGAATGGTCGGGCGGTCGACCGGTGCATCGAGGATGTCGGCCAGACGCTGCATCGTCCAGTCCGACGCCACCATGCCCCCGTCGACCCGCAGCACGGTCTTGGCAGAAGCGCCCTTCCAGTCCTTGCGCATGGCGTCGAGCAGGTCGCGCGTCTGGTAGGCCACGGCTTCCAGGGCGGCGCGGGCAAACTCCGCCGGGCCGGAATTGCGGGTCAGCCCAAAGATGGCGCCGCGTGCTTCGGCATCCCAATGCGGCGCGCCCAGCCCGACGAAGGCGGGCACCAGATAGACATTTTGCGTCGGATCAGCTTCATCAGCCAGTTTGCCGCTCTGCTCGGCCTTGCCGATCACCTTGACGCCGTCGCGCAGCCACTGCACCGCGGCCCCTGCAATGAAGATCGAACCTTCCAGCGCATAGGTCGTCTTGCCGTTCAGCCTGTAGGCGATAGTGGTCAAGAGCCGGTTCTTCGAGCGCACCAGGTCGCTATCCGTGTTGAGCAGCGCAAAGCAGCCGGTGCCGTAGGTCGATTTCATCATGCCTGGCTCGAAGCAGGCTTGGCCGATGGTTGCCGCATGCTGGTCGCCGGCGACACCGAGGATTCTTATCTCGGCGCCAAAGAGATTTTTCTCCGTGATTCCATAGTCATCGGCGCAGTCTTTCACCTCGGGAAGCATTTTTGCCGGGATGTTGAGGATCGACAGCAGCTCGTCGTCCCAGGCATTCTCAGCGATGTTGTAGACCAGCGTGCGCGAGGCGTTGGTGGCGTCCGTGGCGTGGACCTTGCCGCCGGTCAGCCGCCAGATCAGGAAACTGTCGATGGTGCCGGCGAGCAGTTCGCCCTTCTCGGCGCGTTTTCTGGCGCCCTTCACCTTGTCCAGCATCCAGGCGATTTTGGTGCCGGAAAAATAGGGATCGAGCAGCAGCCCGGTTTTCTTGGTGAATGTCTTCTCCAACCCTTGCTTCTTGAGTTTCTGGCACAGCGGCGCGGTGCGCCGGTCCTGCCAGACAATGGCATTGTGGATCGGCTTGCCGGTCGCTCTGTCCCAGATGACCACGGTTTCGCGCTGATTGGTGATGCCGATCGCGGCCACGTCGGAAGCATTCCGGCCGGCCTTCTTCAGCGCCGCCTTCACGGTCGACACCACACTCGCCCAGATATCCTCGGGATCGTGCTCGACCCAGCCGGAAGCCGGATAGTGCTGGGCGAATTCCTTTTGCCCGCTGCCGGCGACCTTCATCTCGCCGTCGAACAGTATCGCCCGGGTCGAAGTCGTGCCCTGGTCGATGGCAAGGATATATCCCGTCATTATGCCTCCCCGCTTTGTCTTTTACACAAACAGGGGAGACGGCAAGATGCCGCCTCCCCCAATGTCACACGGGCGCAGACGCCCGCTTAGAACAGCCTTACTTTTGCCAGCTCTTCACCAGCTCGTCGTAATTGATGGTGACCGGCTTTTCCTTCTCGTTCTCGATCTTCAACTGAGGAGCGAGATTGCCCTTCTTGACCGCGTCGGCGTTCCAGTAGGCGAGGTCATGCTCTTCGGCCATCTTCGGGCCGATATCGCCCTGGATGCCGGCCTTTTCCAGGCGTTCCATGACCTTTTCCTGCTCAGAGCAAAGCGAGTCCATCGCCTCCTGTGCCGTCTTGGCACCCGACGACGCATCGCCGATCGCCTGCCACCAGAGCTGTGCCAGCTTCGGATAGTCCGGAACGTTCGTTCCGGTCGGCGACCACTGAACACGGGCCGGCGAGCGGTAGAACTCGATCAGGCCGCCGAGCTTCGGAGCGCGTTCCGTGAAGCTCTTGTCCTGGATCGTCGACTCGCGGATCAGCGTCAGGCCGACATGGCTCTTCTTCACGTCGACCGTCTTCGATACGACGAACTGCGCATAGAGCCAGGCGGCCTTGGCGCGATCGTCAGGCGTGGACTTGAGAAGCGTCCATGAACCCACGTCCTGGTAGCCGAGCTTCATGCCGTCCTTCCAGTAGACGCCATGCGGCGAGGGAGCAAAGCGCCATTTCGGGGTGCCGTCCGCGTTCACGACCGGCAGCCCTTCCTTGACGAAGGAGGCGGTGAAGGCGGTGTAAGTGAACATCTGCTGCGCGACCGTGCCCTGCGACGGGACGGGGCCGGATTCGCCGAACGTCATGCCTTGGGCTTCCGGCGGCGCATAGGCCTTCAGCCAATCCAGGTACTTCTGGATCGAATACACGGAAGCCGGGCCATTGGTGTCGCCGCCGCGCGCGACGCACGAGCCGACAGGCTGCGACTTCTCGTTGACCTTGATGCCCCATTCGTCGACGGGAAGACCGTTTGGCAGGCCCTTATCGCCGTTGCCGGCCATCGACAGCCATGCGTCGGTGAACCGCCAGCCGAGCGACGGGTCCTTCTTGCCGTAGTCCATGTGGCCATAGACCTTCTTGCCGTCGATTTCGCGGCCGGTGAAGAACTCGGCGATGTCCTCATAGGCCGACCAGTTGACCGGAACGCCGAGGTCGTAGCCGTACTTGGCCTTGAAATCGGCCTTGTTCTTCTCGTCGTTGAACCAGTCGTAGCGGAACCAGTAGAGATTCGCGAACTGCTGGTCGGGCAGCTGGTAGAGGTCGCCGTCCGGAGCGGTCGTGAACTTGGTGCCGATGAAGTCGGCGAGGTCGAGGTTGGGATTGGTGACATCCTTGCCCTCATTCGCCATCCACTTGGTCAGGCTGCGCGCCTGCTGGTACCGCCAGTGGGTGCCGATCAGGTCGGAGTCGTTGACGTAGGCGTCGTAAATGTTTTCGCCCGACTGCATCTGCGTCTGCAGCTTCTCGACGACATCGCCTTCGCCGATCAGGTCGTGAGTGATCTTGATGCCGGTGATCGCGGTGAAGGCGGGCGCCAAGACCTTGGACTCATAGCTATGCGTATCGATGGTCTCGGAGACCACCTTGATGTCCATCCCGGCGAAAGGCTTCGCGGCATCGATGAACCATTGCAATTCGGCTTCCTGGGCGCCGCGATCGAGCGTCGACAAGTCCTTGATTTCGGTATCGAGGAAAGTCTTGGCTTCGTCCATTCCGGCATAGGCCTGGCCTGCTCCCCAGAGCAGGACAAGCGCAGTCGTTGATGTTAAAAATTGCCTTCGCATTTCGTTCCTCCACTTTTCAAGTTTCAAGTGCGATCTGGAGCGGCCGTCGGCACGCGGTCGCTCCAACAGTTTCCCCCTCTATACGTAGCGGAACACGCCGACGGCGTAGACTACGGAGAGAGCGAGAGCCCACCACAGGTTGGGTCCGACAAGACCCAGCCAAGCGAGATGGATAAAGGCGCTGCCGAGCAGCGAAACAAAGAGGCGGTCGCCGCGCGTCGTCTCGAAGCGCAGGAGGCCGACCCGGGGATTGCCGCCAGGCGAGGCGTATTCCCAGACCGCCATGCCACAGAGCAGTACCAGGATCGTGATGAAAAAGATCGCCGTTGGCAGCGTCCATGCCATCCAGGTGAGGTTCATGGTCATACCCTCCCTAGGGCAAAGCCCTTGGCGATGTAGTTGCGGACGAACCAGATCACGAGCGCGCCTGGAAGGATGGTGAGCACGCCGGCGGCGGCCAGCACGCCCCAGTCGAGCCCGGAGGCCGAGACCGTACGCGTCATGATCGCCGCGATCGGTTTGGCGGCCGTCGTGGTCAAGGTGCGCGCGATCAGCAGTTCGACCCATGAGAACATGAAGCAGAAGAAGCAGGCCACGCCGACGCCGCTTGCGATCAGCGGCATGAAGATTTTCAGGAAGAAGCGCGGGAAGGAATAGCCATCGATATAGGCGGTCTCGTCGATCTCCTTCGGCACGCCGGACATGAAACCCTCGAGGATCCAGACCGCCAGCGGCACGTTGAACAGGCAGTGCGCCAGCGCCACCGCGATATGCGTGTCGATCAGCCCGAACGCCGAATAGAGCTGGAAGAACGGCAGCGCGAACACTGCCGGCGGCGCCATGCGGTTGGTCAACAGCCAGAAGAAGAGGTGCTTGTCGCCGAGGAACCGGTAGCGCGAGAAAGCGTAGGCCGCCGGCAGCGCCACCGAAACCGAGATCACCATGTTCATGACGACATAGATGATCGAATTGATGTAGCCCTTGTACCAGGACGGGTCGGTGAAGATCACGATGTAGTTGGCCAGGGTCGGGCTCTTCGGCCACAGCGAAAACGCGCCCAGAATCTCCTGATTGGTCTTGAAGCTCATATTGACCAGCCAGTAGATCGGCAGCATCAGAAAGATGATGTAGATCGTTGGCACCAACCACCAGAACCGGGATTCTTCGCCGCGCCGGCGCATCAGCCGCGCAAGCTGGTCCTGCGACAATGTGCTGGCGAGCCCGTCCGAAACCGCCGTCTCACGCACTCGGTCCTGCCTCGTCGTTCCTTCGTTGGCGCCGCTCATCTCAGCGCTCCGCATCGACATTGGTCATGACGGTGTAGAACACCCAAGACAGCAAAAGGATGATCAGGAAGTAGATGATCGACATGGCGGCCGCCGGCCCGAGATCGAACTGACCGATCGCAATCTTGACCAGGTCTATCGACAGGAACGTCGTCGAATTGCCAGGGCCTCCGCCCGTGACGACGAACGGCTCGGTGTAGATCATGAATGAGTCCATGAAGCGCAGCAGCACCGCGATCAGAAGCACGCGGTTCATCTTCGGCAGCTGGATGTAGCGGAACACTGCCCAGCGCGATGCACCATCGATCTTGGCCGCCTGGTAGAAGGCATCGGGGATCGAGACCAGTCCAGCGTAGCAAAGCAGAACGACGAGGCTTGTCCAGTGCCAGACGTCCATCAGGATGACCGTCACCCAGGCGTCGGTCGGATCGTTGACGTAGTTGTAGTCGAAGCCAAGCGACGACAGCGTGTAGCCGAGCAGGCCAATGTCGATGCGGCCGAACACCTGCCAAATCGTGCCGACGACGTTCCACGGGATCAGCAGCGGCAGAGCCATCATCACCAGGCAGACCGGCACGCCCCAGCCTTTCTTGGGCATGTTAAGAGCGATGAAGATGCCGAGCGGAATCTCGATGGCGAGGATGGTTGCGGAAAAGATCAGGTTGCGGACCATCGACAGCCAGAAGCGTTCCGACTCCAGGATTTCGGTGTACCAGTCCGAGCCGTTCCAGAAGAAGACGTTGTTTCCGAACGTGTCCTGCACCGAATAGTTGACCACCGTCATCAGCGGGATCACCGCCGAGAACGCCACCAGCAGGAGGACCGGCAGCACCATGAACCAGGCCTTGTTGTTCCAGGTCTTCTCCATCTAGGCCTCCATCTCGACACGCCAGGAATCGGCATAGATGTTGATGCCGGCCGGATCGAACCGCACCTTCGGATCGGCGGGCAGGGTCTCGTCCTCACCGATCACGGCAGAAATATCGCGGCCTTCGAGCTTGGCGCGCACCACCTTGTGGCGGCCGAGATCCTCGACCTTGCTGACCTGCACGGCCATGCCTTCGCGGCCGAGCCGGACATATTCGGGACGGATGCCGAGCTCGACGGCGCCGCTGCCTGCCTTTGGCGCGCCCGGCAGTTCGATGCGCTGCGAGCCGAGTGTCGCCGTCTTGCCGTCGATTGCCACCGGCATGACGTTCATGCCCGGCGAGCCGATAAAATAACCGACAAAGGTATGGCGTGGCCGTTCGAACAATTCGGCCGGTGTGCCGATCTGCACGATGCCGCCATCATACATGACCACGACCTGCTCGGCGAAGGTCAGCGCCTC
The DNA here is from genome assembly GCF_040320765.1 of Mesorhizobium sp. M0618. Classification (NCBI taxonomy): domain Bacteria; kingdom Pseudomonadati; phylum Pseudomonadota; class Alphaproteobacteria; order Hyphomicrobiales; family Phyllobacteriaceae; genus Mesorhizobium; species Mesorhizobium sp. M0618. Next base: position 29,938 of record NZ_JAMYQH010000036.1, read on the forward strand.
GGTCTGGTCGTGGGTCACATAGACCATGGTGTAGCCAAAGCGGCGGTGCAACTGCTTCAGCTGCGAGCGCAGCACCCACTTCATGTGCGGATCGATGACGGTCAGCGGCTCGTCGAACAGGATTGCGTTGACGTCGGAGCGCACCAGCCCGCGGCCGAGCGAGATCTTCTGCTTCTGGTCGGCGGTGAGGCCCCTCGCCTTCTTCTTCGCCCAGGACGCCAGATCGATCATCTCCAACGTCTCGCGAACCTTGCGGTCGACATCGGCTTCCGGCACGCCGCGGTTGCGCAGCGGGAAGGCCAGATTGTCGTAGACGGTCATGGTGTCGTAAATGACCGGGAACTGGAACACCTGCGCGATGTTGCGCTCCTGCGTCGACAAATTGGTCACGTCCTTGCCGTTGAACAGCAACTGGCCGTGCGAGGGGTGCAACAATCCCGAAATGATGTTGAGCAGCGTGGTCTTGCCGCAACCGGAGGGCCCGAGCAGCGCATAGGCGCCGCCGTCCTCGAAGACATGGTGCACTTCCCGCAGCGCGAAATCGGCATCCTTCTGCGGGTTCGGCAGGTAGGAATGTCGGACATGGTTGACGTCGATGCGTGCCATCTCTTTGCCCTCAAGCCGCCAGCTTCGGCGCAGTCACGGCGCTGCCGTGCTCGTCGAAAACCATGATGTGGCGCGGATCGATGAACACCTCGACCACCTCGTCTGGCTCGAAATGCCTGATACCATGGGTCAGCATGACCCAGCGCGCATCGGCGAAATCGAGATGGATGAAGCTCTCCGATCCGGTGATCTCGGTGATCGTCACCTTGGCACGCACCGGCACCGCCGCCGTATTGGGCCGCTCGAGCGACAGGTGGTGCGGCTGAAAACCGATCGTATAGATGGCGTCGGCAATGCCGGAGAGTTCGGCCGGCACCGGCAGGTTCACGCCGCCCTCGAGCAGGAAATCCCGACCCTTCTTGGCGAGCACGATGGTGTTGAGCGGCGGATCGGAAAACGTCCTGGCTGTCACCAGATCCACCGGCTTGCGGAACACCTCGATGGTCGGTCCGAACTGGGTGATCTTGCCTTGCGAAAGCGTCGCCGTGTTGCCGCCAAGCAGCAGGGCCTCGTGCGGCTCGGTCGTGGCGTAGACGAAGATGGTGCCGGCGGCCGCGAATATCCTGGGCAATTCGGCGCGCAGTTCCTCGCGCAATTTGTAGTCGAGATTGGCCAGCGGTTCGTCGAGCAGGACCAGGCTTGCGTTCTTGACGATGGCGCGCGCCAGCGCGGTGCGCTGCTGCTGGCCGCCCGACAGGCTGAGCGGCGTGCGGTCGAGATAGGGTGTCAGCTTGAGAAGAGCGGCGGCTTCACGTACCTGGCTGTCGATCCTGGCCTGCTCGATGCCGGCCACCCGTAGCGGCGAAGCAATGTTCTCATAAACGGTCATCGCCGGATAGTTGATGAACTGCTGGTAGACCATGGCGATCTTGCGCTTCTGCACCGGCACGCCGGTGACATTCTGGCCGTCGAACCAGATCGAACCGGAGGTTGGCACATCGAGGCCGGCCATCAGCCGCATCAAGCTGGTCTTGCCCGAAAGCGTCGGTCCGAGCAGGACGTTGAGCGAGCCGTGCTGGAGCGTCAGCGACACGTCGCTTATATGCTCGACCGCACCGACCGTCTTGGTGACGTTTCTCAGTTCCAGCATGACGCCTCCTCCCAGGCTTTCCGCATCAGCTCAAACCCCTCTTCATTCGGCAGCCGCGACATGGCGCCGGCTTATGCCGCGCATGAATTCATCGAGCGCCGCCACCTGCTCGCGGCTGAGATGCAGACCGCGCTTGGTCCGGCGCCACAATACATCTTCCGATGTGACGGCCCATTCGTTTTGAACGAGATAGCGCACCTCGGCCTCGTAGAGATCGACGCCGAAGTTGCGGCCGAGATCGACGTTCGATTTGGCCAGCCCCAACAGCATCCTCGCGCGGGTTCCATAGAGCCGGGTCAACCGGCGAGCCAGGCGCGCGTCGAGGAATGGATAAGCGGTTTTCAATTTCGCCACTTCGGCATCGAAACCGGTGGCCGGGAAATCGCCGCCCGGCAACGGCGCGTTTGCAGTCCACGGCTTGCCGCGTTTGCCAAGAAAACCCTCGATCTTTTCCAGCATCGATTCCGCCAGCCGGCGATAGGTGGTGATTTTGCCGCCGAAGGCGTTGACGATCGGGGCGGCGCCCTCGCCGCCATCGGCCTTGAGCACATAGTCCCGCGTCGCTTCCTGCGCCTTGGAGGCGCCGTCATCATAGAGCGGACGGACGGCCGAATAGGTCCAGACGATGTCCGAGCGCTTGACGGGTTGGGCGAAATATTCGCTTGCCGCGGCGCAGAGATAATCGATCTCGGTGTCGCTGATCTTCACGTCATGCGGATCGCCGGGATAATCCTGGTCGGTGGTGCCGATCAGTGTGAACTCTTCCTCATAGGGAATGGCGAAGATGATGCGGCCATCCTTGTTCTGGAAGAAATAGGCGCGTGGATCGTCGAACTTCCTGGCGACGACGATGTGGCTGCCCTGCACGAGGCGGACATTGTGCACATCGTTGAGCCCGACGACGCCGGAAAGCACATGATCGACCCAGGGGCCGGCGGCATTGACCAGCAGTCGCGCCTTGATCTCCTCGGTCTCGCCGGTCTGCAGATCCTCGATCTGGATTGCCCACAGGCCGTTTTCGCGGCGCGCGCCGGTCACTTTCGTGCGGGTGCGGACCGTGGCGCCGCGGTCGGCGGCATCACGTGCGTTCAGCGCCACCAGCCGCGCGTCATTGACCCAGCCATCAGAATATTCGAAGGCCTTCTTGAACAGCGGCTTCAAAGGCTTGCCGGCCGGATCCCTGGCCATGTCCAGCGTCCGGGTCGCGGGCAGCAATTTGCGCCCGCCAATGTGGTCGTAGAGGAAGAGACCGAGCCTGATCAGCCAGGCCGGGCGCAGGCCCTTGGCATAGGGCAGCACGAAGCGCATTGGCCAGATGATGTGCGGCGCGTTCTTCCACAAAACCTCGCGCTCCATCAGCGCCTCGCGCACCAGGCGGAATTCGTAGAATTCGAGGTAGCGCAGGCCGCCATGGATCAATTTGGTCGAACCCGAGGAGGTTCCGCTGGCGAGGTCGTTCATCTCGGCGAGAAACACGGAAAAGCCACGACCGACGGCATCACGGGCAATGCCGCAGCCATTGATGCCGCCACCTATGACGAAAATGTCACGGATCGGAGATGCGTCCACAATTCCTCCAACGATTTCGCATTGCACCATTTTTGGGCTTTTACGAAACCGTGTCGGAATTATTTCGAAATGATAACGAATGTCAAACGAAATATTACGAGCGCGTGATATCGGGTGAAAACCGCCTAGGCGAGCGACGTCTCGATCAGCTGAACCTCGGCCTCCTGGCAGATCTTGCGCACCGACGGGATGTCGCAACGATCGGTGATGAAGGTGTTGACCTGCGACAGATGGCCGATGCGCACCGGTGCGGTTCGCTCGAATTTGGTCTGGTCGGAAACCAGGATGACATGCCTTGCATTGGCGATGATCGCCTGCGCCACCTTGACCTCGCGAAAATCGAAGTCGAGCAAGGCGCCGTCATGGTCGATGGCGGATGCGCCGATCACCGCGTAGTCGACCTTGAACTGCCTGATGAAGTCGACCGCCGCCTCGCCGACCACACCGCCATCGGACCCGCGCACGACACCACCCGCAATCACCACCTCGATCGACGGATATATCCGCATCCTATTGGCAACATTGATGTTATTGGTGATGACCATGAGACCGTTGTGATCGAGCAACGCCTTGCTGACCGACTCTGTCGTGGTGCCTATGTTGATGAACAGCGAGGCGTTGTCGGGGATCAGTCTGGCGGCCGCGCGGCCGATCGCCTCCTTCTCGTCGGCGGCGATCTTGCGTCTCGCCTCATACTCCATGTTTTCGATGCCGGAGGGGTACAGCGCGCCACCATGGATGCGCGAGAGCAGCCGCTGGTCGCACAAATCGTTGAGGTCCTTGCGTATGGTCTGCGGCGTCACATTGAAGTGGGTGGCCAGATCATCGACCAGCACGCGGCCATGATCCTTGGCCATCTGGATAATCTCGGCATGGCGCGGCGACAGATACATGGGCAACCTCCCGTTTTCGTTTTTCTTGTATATAGTCGAAAACGAAATCGATGGAAAGGCATAAGCCGGCTAACGAAATCAGCGATCCAGGCCACGTGCGATTTCTTTGATAACGACAAAAGCCGCATCGACATCGGCGGCAGTCGCCTCGAACTGTCCGACCTGGAACCGGATTGCGATCAGTCCATCAACCTTCGTCTGCGTCAGGTAGATGCGGCCATCGTCGTTGATCGCATTGACAAGGCGCAGATTGTGCTCGTCCGCGTGGATTACGGTCTTGTGCCGGAACGAGAACAACGACAGCATCGGTTCGCTGACGATCTCGAAATCCGGCTCCCTTGCCAACCGCTCCGCCAACCCTTCGCTCCAGGCGACATGATTGCGGATCATCGTGCGCAGGCGTTCCAGGCCATGAGCGCGCAGTAGGAACCATAATTTCAGCGCGCGGAAGCGCCGGCCGAGCGGCACCGACCATTCGGAATAGTTGATGATGCCGTCATGACCGTGCGTCTTCAGATAATCCGGCTTGATGGCCAGCGTCCTGACATGGCTCTCGGGATCGCGCAGGAACTGGATCGAGCAGTCGAACTGCGCGCCCAGCCATTTGTGCGGATTGAAGACGATTGAATCGGCGCCTTCGACGCCTGTCCAGAAATGCCGATACTCCGGACAGATCATCGCCGATCCCGCCCATGCGGCGTCGACGTGAAGATAAAGCCCATGTCGCCGTGCGACCTCGACAACCGCTGCAATGTCGTCGGTGCCGCCGGTGCTGGTGCCGCCTACGCAAGCGATGATCCCGGCCGGCACCATGCCGGCTTCCCGGTCAGCAACGATTGCCGCCTCGAGCGCTGCCGTGTCCATGGCGCGAAAGCGGCCGCCGACCGGAATGCGCACGAGATTGTCCTCGCCGATGCCTGACACCCAGATCGCCCGGTCGATCGAAGTGTGCACCTGATCGGAGGAATAGATGCGCAGCCGCGCCTGCCCTGCCAGGCCTTGTTTGTTGCCTTGCCAGTCGAGTGCCCGCTCGCGCATGGTCAGCACCGCGGCCAGTGTCGCCGACGAGGCTGAATCCTGGATCACCCCGGAAAACCCTTCGGGCAGGCCGAGCGCCTGGCGCATCCAGTCGACGGTGCGCGTTTCAAGTTCGGTCGCCGCGGGCGAGGTTTGCCAGAGCATGCATTGCGCGGCCATCGCCGAAACCAGATATTCCGCCACCACCGAGACCGGCGCCGCATTGGCCGGGAAATAGGCGAAGAAACGCGGATGCTGCCAATGTGTCATTCCCGGCAGGATCTTCTCTTCGAAATCGGCGAAGATCCGGTCCATCGGTTCGGCGTCTTCGGGTGGCGACGCCTCTATGCCTCGGAAAATGTCGCCAGGCTCGACCAGCGGCCGCACCGGCCGCTCGCGCAGCGTATTGCGGTAGTCGGCGCCCCAGTCGGCGGCGCGCCGCGACCATTGCCGGAAATCATCGTTGTTCATCCTGTCCTCCCGACATGATCGACCGCCACCATCCATCGCGGCTGGTCTCTTTATTAATTAACGCGTGAAATATATGCAACCAGCAACGGATGCCGCACGCCTCAGCCGGGGAAATCCGGCAGGCTGGCAAAGGCCGTCTTCAGCGCATTCGACCAGCCGTCGGAGATCGTGCGGTAATACTGGTCGTCCTGGCCGATCCGCTTCTTCAATCCGACCTTGAAGGCATCCTTCTCCAGGAAGAGCAGGTCGAGCGGCAAGCCGACGGACAGGTTCGACTTCAACGTCGAATCGAACGACACCAAAAGCAGCTTCACCGTCTCGGCCAGGCTCATCGTCCTTTCGTAGGCGCGGATGATGATCGGCTTGCCGTATTTGGTCTCGCCGATCTGGAAAAACGGCGTGTCATCGGTCGATTCGATGAAATTGCCTTCCGGATAGATCATGAACAGGCGCGGCTCGCTGCCCTTGATCTGACCGCCGAGGATGAAGGACGCATTGAAATAGGAATCCGCCTTTTCCCCAGCGGGTGACGAATTGGCGATGACCTCCTTGACCGTGTCGCCAACAATGCGGACCGTTTGGTACATCGACGGCGTTTCGAGCACCGTAGAATGCCTTTCGGAGATCGCCTTGGTGCGCTCGTCAAGCAGGCTGACCACGGCCTGCGTCGTCGCCAGATTGCCCGCCGACATCAAAACGATGACACGCTCGCCCGGCTCTTCCCAGACATGCATCTTGCGAAAAGTGGAGATAGAATCCATGCCTGCATTGGTGCGCGTGTCCGACATGAACACGAGCCCGCGATCGATCTTCAGGCCAACGCAATAAGTCATGGAATCTCTTCTAGAGCAATTCCAGGAAAAGTGTGAAGCGGTTTTCCGTCCGGAATTGCGTTAAAACAAGGGGATAGAGCGGTTCGGCGTTTCCTTGAAACGATGAATCGCTCGGCAGCAATCTTGCGGAGGATTACTGCTCCACCGTGACGGTGACCGCAAGCCGTTCTTCCGCCTGTCCCAGCCGAATTCCCGACACCGGCGTGGCGTCACGGTAATCGCGGCCTGTTGCCACCTTTACATAACGCTCGTCGGGTGAAATGCCATTGGCGGCATCAAAGGCAACCCAGCCGAGACCCGAAACATGCGCTTCGGCCCAGGCATGGCTGGCCGCCTGCTCGACCGTGGCATCCAGCATCAGATAGCCGCTGACATAGCGAGCTGGAAAGCCCATGGCGCGGGCGGCGGCGGCAAAGATATGGGTATGATCCTGGCAGACCCCGGTCTTGAGCGCCAAGGCTTCCTCCGCCGGCGTCGTCGCGTTGGTGGTGCCGGGCGTGTAGGCGACGCGTTCGCCGATGATGGCCATCAGCCGGTGCAGCCTTTCAATGTCGCTGCCCTTGCCGACCGACGCGGCGAGATCGCGAACACCGCTGCCGATCGTCGTCAATGGTGTCTCATGGCTGTACAGCCAGAGCGGCGTAAAGCCCTGGTGTGGTCCCGAGACACCCGCGGTGTCGCGCGTCACCACTTCGCCTGATGCTTCCACAGTGATGAAGTCGCGCTCGCCCTCGACGCTCAACAGCCTTGTGTCGTTGCCGAAATGGTCGACGAAGCGGACCTCTTCGCGCGCGCCTTCGATCGCCAGAGCCCAGGACAGAATGGTCTGCGTCGATCCGCTGACCGGAAGCAGCCGCAGCCGCTGCAACAGATAGTGCACCGGCGTATCGTAACGGTACTCGGTCCGGTGGGTGATCTTCAGCCGCATGCTTCTATTCCGTTTGTGAGCACGATCTCCGGACAAACGGTTTCCATTAGTCTGAGAAAACCGGCTCCACCTTTCGGGACCATGCTCAATTGAACCGATAATCTTGTGCGATCTCTTCGCCCAGCTTGGTGTTGTCGCGAATGAAATTGGCCAGGAACTCATGCAGGCCGGCGTCGAATATGCCCTTGATCGACCCGGCTCTCAGCATTGTCTGCGTCTTCTCGGCCGTTGCGTGGCAGGCATGGCGCTCGCCGTAATCGTCACCGAGGAATTTCAGATGCTCCGACAGGAAGCGATAGCAGAACATCAGCGAGCGCGGCATCCGGACATTGAGGATCAGATAATCGGCAATGTTGGTCGGCTTGTAATCGGCGTCGTAGACCCAGCGATAGGAGCGATGCGCCGAGACCGAACGCAGGATCGATTCCCACTGATAATTGTCGAGCGTCGAGCCGACCCAGGAGATCGACGGCAGCAGCACATAATATTTCACGTCGAGGATGCGCGCCGTGTTGTCCGCGCGCTCGACATAAGTGCCGAGCTGCGAGAAGTCGAAGATCTCGTTGCGCAGCATGGTGCCGTAGAATGAGCCGCGGATCAGCGCCGTCTCGCGCTTGATGGCGTCGAGCACGCTGGGTAGGTCGCGCTCATCGATCGGCTTGGCCAGCATCCGCTTCAGCGACATCCAGGCTTCGTTGATGCTTTCCCAGGTTTCGCGCGTCAGCGCGGTACGCACCATGCGGGCATTGTTGCGGGCCGTCTCGATCGACGCCATCGTGCTCGACGGGTTCGACGTGTCGCGCAACAGGAAGTCGGCGACATTGGCGGCGGTATAGTCAGAATATTTCTGGCTGAAGGTGACGTCGGAACCGGCGCTGAGCAGCACCGAACTCCACTCTTCCGAGGCGCTCTGCGTGCGGGTCAGCGCCATGCGCAGGCCGGCATCGACCAAGCGCGCCATGTTTTCCGCCCGCTCGATATAGCGGTTCATCCAATAGAGCCCGTTGGCGGTGCGGCCTAAAAGCATTGAATTGGCCCCTCGGGCTAGTGAGTAGGGAATAGGCAGTAGGGAATAGTAAGAGTTTGAATCTCAATGGAATATGGCATTTCCCTGTCCTCTGCTTCCACTACTGCCTGCTGCCTGCTGCCTACTGCCTAATTCCTTACTCACTCACTTCAATCATCCAGCACCCACGTATCCTTCGTCCCGCCGCCCTGCGAGGAATTGACCACCAGCGAGCCTTCCTTCAGCGCGACGCGGGTCAGCCCGCCGGGCACGATCTGGATGCGGTCGGAGACCAGCACATAAGGCCTGAGATCGACATGGCGCGGCGCCAACCCCTTTTCCGTCAGGATCGGGCATGTCGACAGCGCGAGCGTCGGCTGGGCGATGTAATTCGAAGGTTTTGCCTGGAGTTTCTTGGCAAACGTCTCGCATTCCTTCTTGGTTGCTGCCGGCCCAACCAGCATGCCGTAGCCGCCGGAACCGTGCACTTCCTTGATCACCAGTTCGTCGATGTGTTCGAGCACGTATTTCAGGCTGTCCGGCTCCGAGCAGCGCCAGGTTGGGATGTTGCCCAGGATCGCCTTGCGGCCGGTGTAGAATTCGATGATCTCGGGCATGTAGGAATAGATCGCCTTGTCGTCGGCAATGCCGGTGCCCGGCGCGTTGGCGATGGTGATGTTGCCGGCCCGATAGACATCCATGATGCCGGGTATGCCAAGTGCGGAGTCCGGCCGGAAGGTCAGCGGGTCGAGGAAGGAATCATCGACGCGGCGGTAAAGCACATCGATCTGCTTGTAGCCTTCGGTCGTGCGCATCGCGACATGCCCGTCGACGACCCGCAGATCCTGGCCTTCGACCAGTTGCACGCCCATCTGGTCGGCGAGGAAGGCGTGTTCGAAATAGGCGGAGTTGAAACTGCCGGGCGTCAGCACCGCAATGGTCGGCGCACCCTTTGTGCTTTGCGGCCGCACCGCCGCCAGCGACTGGCGCAGAAGCTGAGGGTAGTTTTCCACCGGCCGCACCTTGATCTTCTGGAACAGCTCGGGGAACAGCTGCATCATCGTCTCGCGGTTCTCCAGCATATAGGAGACGCCCGACGGTGTGCGCGCATTGTCCTCCAGCACGTAGAATTCGTCCTCCGAGATGCGGACGATGTCGACGCCGATGATATGGGTGTAGACGCCGGCCGGCGGCCTGACCCCGATCATCTCCGGCAGGAAGGCCTCGTTCCTGGCGATCAATTCCCTGGGGACGCGCCCTGCGCGCAGGATTTCCTGGCGATGATAGATGTCGTCGAGGAAGGCGTTCAGCGCCTGCACGCGCTGCTCTATGCCCTGCGTGAGGCGCCGCCATTCATTGCCTGAAATAATGCGAGGAACGATGTCGAACGGGATCAGCCGCTCGGAGGCTTCCTGCTCGCCATAAACGGCGAAGGTGATACCGGTCTTGCGGAAGACGCGCTCGGCGTCCTGCATCTTCTCGGTCAGCCTGGCCGGGTCCTGCTCCTTCAGCCAGCGATCATAAGCCGAATACGGTCTTCTCAATCCGGAGACTTCCGGAAGCATTTCATCGAACGCTGCCAATCGCATACTCCCCTGTGACGCCATTTCACTGGCGTCGCCGGAGAAAATCAAGCGCAATCGGTGATTTGGCAGATACGGGCGATCAGTATGTTGCGCCTGCCTAAAATTGAGGCAGCTGAAATATGACCTTGGTCAGGCTTTGCCTCGTGCCCGGGCAAATGCGTTTGCCAGCTAGAAAGCGCGGAACGTGACGACGGTGAACGTGTCCTTGATGCCGCGGAGAATCTGCACCTTTTCGTTGACGAAATGGCCGACGTCTTCCTCGTCGTCGACGTAGAATTTGGCGAGCAGATCGTAATTGCCGGCGGTGGAGTAGATTTCCGAGGCGATCTCGGCATCGGCAAGCGCGCTGGCAACCTCATAGGATTTGCCGAGCTCGCATTTGATCTGCACGAAAAACGCCTTCATGGCTTCGTCCCGCTAAACGTCCAAGTCCAGCGGCCCTTCTGGCAGACTGGAGGCGGGCTTTCAAGCGCTGGAATCCGTACCCAGCCGGCCCAGGCCTGGGCTGCGACCTTCCGCAGCTGCTACACCAGCATGCAACCTGCCGCCGATCGCCAGCGATTATTCGCGATCGCTGAAACCACGATGCGCTGCCAAGCGTATGTTATGATGCGCCTTCGGACAGCGCCATTTCGAGGGAAGATATTCGCCGGACAACGGAGACAGGCCATGCGCCGCGCCTTTTTCGCAATCGCAGTCGTTCCATTCCTCTTTGTGTCGTCGGCATTGGCAGGCGATGCCGAGATCAAGGCAGGCCAGTCCGTCATTGATGGCCAGTTGAAGGCCCTCATCGCCAATGACGGCGCCACCGCCTACAGCTTCGCCGCCCCGAATGTGAAGCGTATCTTCCCGACCGTCGACGCCTTCATGAACATGGTGACAAACGGCTACCCGCCGGTGCGCAAGCCGCAAACCTATTCCTTCGGCAAGGTCGAGGAGACGGCTCCGGGTTCGATTGTCCAGCAAGTACTGATCGTCGGTCCCGACGGCAAGGACTACGAGGCGGTTTACACGTTGCAGCAACAGCCCGACGGCACGTTCCAGATCACCGGCTGCAGCCTGCGCGCCTCCAATTCGCTCAGCATTTGAGGCCTCACAGCAACGGGATATCGCCCCTCTCCCAGCCCTCGGTGATTTCCGCGCCGCGCGCCTCGAAGGTGCCGGCCTCGATCGCAGCGCGGATGTCCTGCATCAGTTTCTGGTAGTAGGACAGGTTGTTCCAAGTCAAAAGCATGGCGCCGAGCGCCTCTTGCGAGCGCACCAGATGGTGGAGATAGGCGCGTGAGTAGTCCCGGGCCGCCGGGCAGTCGCTCTCCTCGTCCAATGGACGCGGATCATCGGCATGGCGGGCGTTGCGCAGATTGACCTTGCCGCGCCTGGTATAGGCAAGACCATGGCGGCCGGCCCGCGTCGGCATTACGCAGTCGAACATGTCGATGCCGCGCGCCACCGATTTCAGGATATCGTCAGGCGTGCCGACGCCCATCAGATAGCGCGGCTTGTCCGCTGGCAATTCCGGACAGGTGATGTCGAGCATTTCGAGCATCACCGCTTGCGGCTCGCCGACGGCCAGGCCGCCAACCGCGTAGCCCTTCAGCTCCATCGCGCTCAGCGCCTGCGCCGAACGCACCCTGAGCGCTGCGTTGTCGCCGCCTTGCACGATGCCGAACATCGCCTTGCCCGGCTGATCGCCGAACGCCGTCTTGCAGCGCTCGGCCCAACGCAGCGACAGCTCCATGGCGCGCTCGATCTCCTTCATCTCGGCCGGCAGCGCCGTGCATTCGTCGAGCTGCATCTGGATGTCGGAATCAAGCAGTCCCTGGATCTCGATCGACCGCTCCGGCGACATCTCGTAGGCAGCGCCATCGATATGCGAACGGAAGGTGACGCCCTTTTCGGTCAGCTTTCTCAGCTTCGACAGCGACATCACCTGGAAACCACCGCTGTCGGTCAGAATCGGATGCGGCCAGCGGGCGAACTCGTGCAGGCCACCGAGCCGCGCGACGCGCTCGGCGCCGGGCCGCAGCATCAGATGATAGGTGTTGCCCAGGATGATGTCGGCGCCGACACCGCGCACCTGGTCCATATACATCGCCTTGACGGTGCCGCCGGTGCCGACCGGCATGAAGGCCGGCGTGCGGATTTCGCCGCGCGGCATGTCGATCACGCCGCGTCGCGCCTTGCCGTCGGTTGCCAGAACCTTGAAGCTGAACGGCTTAGCCATTGAATTCCTTGTCGTGGACCGGGGCGTCCGGCGCCTGATTGTCAAGCGACTGGCGGTAGTGGATGCCGCGCATGGTGGAATCGCGGTGCTGGCGAATGCCCGCGCGCAGTTTTTTCACTTCCGCGACCAGCGCATCACGGTCAAAGGCTTGCAGATCATCGTCCATCGCTCGTCTCCGCTCGGAAAAGTAGGCTTGCGTCGCCATAGGAATAGAATCTGTAGCGGCTCTCGATGGCATGCGCATAGGCCGCGCGCATCGTGCCGAGGCCGCTGAAGGCCGAGACCAGCATGAACAGCGTCGAGCGCGGCAGATGGAAATTGGTCATCAGCACGTCGGCGGTGCGAAAACGGTAGCCGGGCGTGATGAAGATATCGGTCGGACCGGACCACGCAGCCAGAGTACCGTCCTCACGCGCCGCACTCTCCAGCAGACGCAGCGAGGTCGTGCCGACAGCGACGATGCGCCCGCCCCTTGCTCTTGCGGCATTCAGGGCGTCCGCAGTGGCTTCGCTGACCGAACCGGTCTCGGCATGCATCTTGTGGTCGGCGGTATCGTCCGCCTTCACCGGCAGGAACGTGCCTGCGCCGACATGCAAGGTGACGAAGCGGCGTTCGATGCCCTTGCTGTCAAGCGCTGCAAAAAGCTCCGGCGTGAAATGCAGGCCCGCTGTCGGAGCCGCAACGGCGCCTTCCTCGCTTGCATAGATGGTCTGGTAGTCGGCCCGGTCGCGTTCGTCGTCGTCGCGTTTCGAGGCGATGTAGGGCGGCAGCGGAATGTGGCCGACCGCGTGCAGCGCCTCGTCGAGGAACGGCCCCGACAGATCGAAGCCAAGCAGCGCTTCGCCGCCCTCGCCTTTCTCGATCACCGTGGCGTCGAGCTGACCGAGGAAACAGGAATTGCCGTCATGGCCGAAATGGATACGGTCGCCGGCTGCGATGCGCTTGCCCGGCCGCATGAAGGCCAGCCAGCGGTCCGGCGCCATGCGCATATGCAGCGTGGCTTCGACCTGCGCCGTCGCCTCACCCCGCCGCCGGATGCCTTTGAGCTGCGCTGGAATGACCTTGGTGTCGTTGAACACCAGCACGTCGCCGGCCCTGAGCAACGATGGCAGGTTGCCAACCGTCCGGTCGTCGAGCGCCTCGCCCGGCTTGACCACCAGCATCTTGGCGCTGTCGCGCGGCTCCGCCGGGCGAAGCGCGATGCGCTCCTCCGGCAAATCGAAGTCAAAGAGATCGACGCGCATCAGTAGAGCCGGACGAGCAGCGCTCCGACCAGCAGCAGCACCGCGCCGGCGATGCGACCGAGCGAGATTTCACGCACCGCGACGCCGAGGAAGCCGATGCGGTCGATGAGCATGCCGGCCAGCAACTGGCCGGCGACCAGAAACGCCATCAGCGCGGCCGCACCGATGCGTGGCGTGAGAATCGTCGACAGCGTGACATAGAAACCGCCCAGCATGCCGCCGGCCACGAACAGCCAGGGCGCCGGCGCCTTCCAGTCGAGCGAGATGCCCTGCAGCTTCACCACCGTGACGGAAATAATGCCGAGCACGATCGCGCCCGACAGGAACGAAAACGCAGCCGCCGCGACCGGGAGGCCCAGGCCGCGCGCCAGTTGCGAATTGATCGGCGCCTGAATGGCAATGAAGGCGCCGGACAGGATGCCGAGAAGCGACCAGACGACGCCCATCATTGTCGTTTGCCCTTACTTGACGTCGGCCGCGACCTTCAGCGAGACGATCTTGTCGGGATCCTGCACCGGCTCGCCGCGCTTGATCTTGTCGACATTGTCCATGCCTTCGATGACCTGGCCCCAGACCGTGTACTGACGATTGAGGAAGGCGGCATCGTCGAAGCAGATGAAGAACTGCGAATTGGCCGAGTTCGGGTTCTGCGAACGGGCCATCGAGCAGGTGCCGCGAGCATGGTTGGCGTTGGAGAATTCAGCCTTCAAATCCGGCTTTTCAGAGCCGCCCATGCCCGCGCGGGACGGCGCGAAGGAAGGCTTGCTGGAATTGCCGAACTTGACGTCGCCGGTCTGCGCCATGAAACCCTCGATAACGCGGTGGAAGACCACGCCGTCATAGGCGCCTTCCCTGGCCAGTTCCTTGATGCGGGCGACATGGCCCGGCGCCAGGTCGGGGAAAAGTTCGATGACCACATTGCCCTTGGTCGTTTCCATGATGAGCGCGTTCTCGCGGTCCTTGATTTCGGCCATGTCAGATATCCTTTTTCAGAAAAACAGAGTTATTCGACAATTTACTTGTCGGCGGCGATGCGCACCTTGATCATCCGGTCGGGATCGGTGACCGTGCCGTTGTCCGCCTGGTCGCCCTTCTTGATGTGATCCACCAGTTCCATGCCGCTGACGACATTGCCGACGATCGTGTACTGGCCATCGAGGGGCGGTGCCGGAGCGAACATGATGAAGAACTGCGAATTGGCCGAATTGGGGTCCTGCGAGCGGGCCATGCCGACCACGCCGCGCGTGTAGCGCTCGGTCTGCGAGAATTCGGCCGGCAGGTCGGGTAGATCGGAACCGCCGGTGCCGACGGCCTGGGCGCTAAAACCCTTCTTGACGTTGCCGAACTTGACGTCGCCGGTCTGCGCCATGAAACCGTCGATGACGCGGTGGAAGGCGACATTGTCATAGGCGCCCTGGCGCACCAGCTTCTTGATCTGCGCGACGTTCTTGGGCGCGAGATCGGGCCGAAGCGCAATGGTGACGTCGCCGTCCTTCAGCGTGATGATCATGGTGTTTTCCGGGTCGGCGGCAAAAGCCGAGACCGATGCGGTCACAAGACCGGCAAGCACAACAAGGAACGAGGCGAGCTTTTTCAGCTGCATATCTGTCTCCGGGGTCTTATTTCTTGAATTTGGCGGTGAGCGCGCCAGCGACAGCCGCCGGCACGAAGGGGCGGATGTCGCCTCCCATCGAGGCAATCTGGCGGACAAGTGTGGCGGTAATGGTGCGCACGGAGGGGCTGGCGGGCAGAAAAACCGTCTGCAGTTCAGGCGCCATCGTCTCATTCATGCCGGCCATCTGCATCTCGTAGTCGAGGTCGGTGCCGTCGCGCAGGCCGCGGATCATGATCGAGGCGCCCTGCTTCCTGGCCGCGTCGATGACCAGCCCGTCGAAGGCGACGACCTTGATGCGCGCGCCATCACGGCCGAATTCCGCTTTCGTGGCGGTCTCGATCAATTGCACCCGTTCCTCGAAGGAAAACAGCGGTTGCTTGCCCGGATGGATGCCGATCGCCGCATAAACGATATCGGCCACGGCCAGCGAGGCCTTCAGCACATCGAGATGGCCGTTGGTCAGCGGGTCGAAGGAGCCGGCATAGAGGGCGATGCGTTCAGTCATGGCTGGTGCTTCTAGCGAGCCTCTCTCGCAAAGGCAAATCCGATCGGCGCGCCGGCGGTGAACCTTTTCCGGCACATGAACGACAGATGAACACGCCGATCACGAAGCCTTCACGCAGCGTTCACTAGGTTGCACCTTAATAAGATGAAACCAAAATCCCATCTATCCGTTGTTAGGCGCAGGAGAACACGCACATGCTGATCTACATGCTCGCCACCGCAATGACCGTCGCCATGCTGATTGCAACCGTATTCGGGCTGCATCAGGAGGCACAACGCGTCCGCATCAAGGCCAACGCCAAGCGCTTCGAAGGCTTCGGCCCCCGCAAGCCGTATCGTCACTACTAAGTCAGTCTCAACTTGCTGCCGCGCCGGCCGATTGGCCGGCGTTGTTATGTCAAAACAAGGTAGCAGTCTTATTCCGCACCCTCGGGGCCGGCATCCGCCGCAGGATCGGTTTCGGCACCGGCATCGGTGCTTTCCTCGATTTCCTCGTCCGATTGCGGCTCAGAGATGCGCTCGACCGAAACCACCTTTTCACCTTCAGCCGTGTTGAAGATGGTCACGCCCTTGGTGGCGCGGCTGGCGAAGCGGATGCCGTTGACCGGCACCCGGATGACGGTGCCGCCATCCGACACCAGCATGATCTGGTCGTCATTGCCGACCGGGAAGGTCGCCACCAGCCGGCCGATCTCGGCTACCTTGGAAACATCGGTGGCACGAATGCCCTTGCCGCCGCGCCCGGTCACCCGGAAATCATAGGAAGACGACCGCTTGCCGTAGCCATATTCCGTCACTGTCAGCACGTACTGCTCGTGTACCTTGAGATTCTCGTAGTCCGCGTCGGAAAGCTCCGCCTCCTCGCCGACCTCTTCGTTGGTCAGCGCGATCTCTTCCTCTTCGCCGGCAGCGATTCCGGCGGCAAGCCGCCGTTCGGCCGCCGCCCGCTTGAGATAGGCAGCGCGTATGGCCGGCGACGCATCGACACTCTCGATCACCGCCATGGAAATCACCCGGTCTGTCTCGGCCATGGCAATGCCACGCACGCCGACCGAATTGCGGCTCTGGAAGACGCGCACGTCGCCGACGGAGAAGCGTATGCACTGGCCGGAACTGGCGGTCAGCAGCACGTCGTCCTTGTCGGTGCAGGTCTCGACGCCGAGGATCTCGTCGCCTTCTTCCTCCAGCTTCATGGCGATCTTGCCATTGCGGTTGACCTGGACGAAGTCGGATAGATCGTTGCGGCGCACGGTGCCACGTGTGGTGGCGAACATCACGTAGAGTTCGCTCCAGCTGGCCTCGTCCTCGGGCAGCGGCATGATGGTGGTGATGCGCTCGCCCTGCTCCAGCGGCAGCATGTTGATCAGCGCCTTGCCGCGTGATTGCGGATTGCCGATCGGCAGCCGCCAGACCTTTTCCTTATAGACGATGCCGCGCGAGGAAAAGAACAGCACCGGTGTATGGGTGTTGGCGACGAACAGCCGGGTGACGAAATCCTCTTCCTTGGTCGACATGCCGGAGCGGCCCTTGCCGCCGCGGCGCTGCGCCCGGTAGAGCGACAGCGGCACGCGCTTGATGTAGCCGGAATGGCTCACCGTCACGACCATGTCCTCGCGCTGGATCAGATCCTCGTCTTCCATGTCCGAACCGCCGTCGGTGAGTTCGGTGCGGCGCGGCGTGCCGAACTCGTCGCGCACGGCGGCAAGCTCGTCCTTGACGATCTTCTGGACACGCGCTCGGGACGACAAAATGTCCAGATAATCAATGATTTCAGCGCCGATCGTGTTCAACTCGTCGGCGATCTCGTCGCGGCCGAGCGCGGTCAGGCGCTGCAGGCGCAGTTCGAGGATGGCGCGCGCCTGTTCCTCTGACAGATTGTAGGTGCCGTCTTCATTGATCCGATGACGCGGGTCATCGATCAGGAGGATCAGAGATTCCACGTCGCCAGAGGGCCAGCGCCGCTCCATCAACTGCTCACGCGCTGTCTGCGGATCCGGAGCGGTGCGGATCAGTTTGATGATCTCGTCGATATTGGCGACGGCGATGGCGAGACCGACCAGCACATGGGCGCGGTCGCGCGCCTTGCGCAGCAGGAATTTTGTCCGCCTTGTGATCACCTCCTCGCGGAAGGCGACGAACGCCTTCAGCATATCGGTCAGGTTCATCACTTCCGGTTTGCCGCCATTCAGTGCCACCATATTGGCGCCGAAAGAGGTCTGCAGCGGCGTGAAGCGATAGAGCTGGTTGAGGATGACGTCGGCAACGGCGTCGCGCTTCAACTCGATAACGACGCGGTAGCCCTGGCGGTCGCTCTCGTCGCGGATATCGGAAATGCCCTCGATGCGCTTGTCGCGCACCAGTTCAGCCATCTTCTCGATCATCGACGACTTGTTCACCTGGTAGGGAACTTCGGTGATGATGATCGACTCGCGGTCATTGCCGCGCTGTTCGATGTTGACCTTGCCGCGCATGACGATGGAGCCACGGCCGGTCGAATAGGCGTTGTAGATGCCCGAACGGCCAAGCACGATGCCGCCGGTCGGGAAATCCGGTCCCGGAATGATCTCCATCAACGCCGGCAGGTCGATCGCCGGATTGTCGATTAGGGCGATAGCGCCGTTGCAGATTTCGCTGAGATTGTGCGGCGGGATGTTGGTCGCCATGCCGACGGCGATGCCGCCCGAGCCGTTGACCAAAAGGTTGGGAAACCGTGCCGGCAGAACCTTCGGTTCGCTGCCCGACGCGTCATAAGTGTCCTGGAAATCGACGGTATCCTTGTCGATATCCTCCAGGAGCTCGTGCGCGACCTTGGTCAGGCGCGCTTCCGTGTAGCGCATCGCCGCAGGCGGATCGCCGTCGATCGAGCCGAAATTGCCCTGCCCGTCGATCAACGGAACGCGCAGCGACCAGTCCTGCGCCATGCGCACCAAGGCGTCATAGATGGAGGCGTCGCCATGCGGATGGTATTTACCCATCACGTCGGCGACAGGACGCGCCGACTTCACATATTTGCGGTTCCAATGGTAACCGCTCTCATGGGCGGCGAAGAGAATGCGGCGATGCACCGGCTTGAGGCCGTCGCGCACGTCCGGCAGCGCACGGCTGACGATCACGCTCATGGCGTAATCGAGATAGGAGCGCTGCATCTCCTCGACGATGGATATCGGCTCGATGCCGGTGGGGCCGCCCTCGGCGCCGCGCGGTGTCTTCTGGTCGGTCAAATCGGATCACAATCTAATCAGGAATCACTTGGTGCTTATATAGGAAGCAAGGCTGAAACTCCAACATTCCCAGCACTTTTCCAGTGTCATTTTTGGTGGTAATTTCAAATGGATACCATTGATTGCGACGATATGGCCAAGGCGGTTTCGCCGCCATCGACGCAAAAGCCTGCAATGGACGTTTTCCCCGAGCAAAAGCCACGAGCGCGATGGATTGGACCCTGTGGCTGCCCTTGCGAGCACCTGAGCCGATTCACGAGACGCGAAGGCCCATAGCGCCACGGCGGGCGCGATACTTACCGGGCGTTTCGCCCATGACACGACGAAACCGGCGGTTGAAGGTCGACAGGTCGTTGAAGCCGGCCCCGAAGGCGATCGCCGAGACCGCATCATCCGACATCTGCAGCCGCACCGCTGCCCTGTGCAGCCGCGTCTTGAGCAAGAACTGATAGGGCGTCATGCCCGCGACCTGCCGGAAGATGCGCAGGAAATGGTAAGGACTGGTCGCAGTCTCATCCGCAAGCGCTGAAAGCGAGACCGGCCCGTCGGCATCCAACTCTATCCGCCGCACCGCTTCGGCCACCCGTTTCTGATCGCGGCGGCTCGGCGCGCGCCTGACATGCGTGGCTCCGGTGGCAATCGTCGCGGCGGCACCGGCCATGCGCAGGGAAAGTTCCTCGAAGGCATCCAGGTCGGCAGTCTCGCGCGCGGCTTCCGCCTCGGCCAGCAGTGGCGCCAGCACAGGCAAAGGCGGCAGGCGCGGTGTGGCGAAGGCCAGCTTCCTGGCGCCCGGCACGCCAGCCACGATCCGTTCCAGGTAGGACGGCCCGAAATGAAACGACAGGCAACGGTCGCCGCTGCCATGTTCATGCCCGCACTCGTAACATGTGCCGGGATTGCCGAGCAGGAGGGCGCCGGGCGCCAGCATTGCCGTACCTTGTTGCGCGCGGTAGCGGAACGTGCCGCTGGTGACGGCGGCCACACAGAAATCCTGATGAGCTTCCTCGAACGGCCGATCGCCAGCGCCGGCCGAGCAGATCACGTCCGTCACGCGCCAGCCGGGGCCGGATGCAAGCGTATGCGTTGTCGCTGTCATGGACGAAATATAGCAATTTTTCCCAAGCCCAGAACCCCATCACCGCCTACTCCCTCCCAGTCTCCTGACAAGAAGAGGCCACAACCATGTTCGATCAATCCTCGTTTGCCGAAGCCCTGCATAGCCCCGGACCGATCGAAGGGCTTGCCGAAAAACTGAGCCTTTACGGCCGCTTCGTCGGCGCCTGGACTTTCAACGCCTCGCGCCATCTCGAGGACGGTACGGTGCTGACAGGGCGTGGCGAGGTGCATTTCGGCTGGGTGCTGGAAGGCCGGGCGATTCAGGACGTGTGGATCCTGCCCGCGCGGGACACTGGTTCCCAGCCTTCGCTCGGCAAATGGACTTTTTATGGCACGACGCTGCGCGTCTATGATCCCGGCGCGGATGCCTGGCACATCTTCTGGAGCGACCCGCGCAACCAGTATTTCAGCCGCCAGCTCGGCCGCGCCGAGGGTGACACGATCGTGCAAGTGGGCGCCGACGGCACCGGCAGTTCAGTACGCTGGAGCTTTTCACGCATCACCGAAAACTCCTTCCGATGGCTGGGCGAACGCTCGCAAGACAATGGCGCGACATGGCGGCTGGAAGTCGAGTTCCTGGCGCGCCGAGAGGTTTGATCGCCGAGGAATGCAGCAGCAGCCCAGAATAAAAGCGTCGCGATCCTTTGCGCCGGCATCAACCACTTTCCCGCTGACAGTTCCCACCGACCGGGCTTTGCTCTACCAATATTCTGTCCGGGCACGGCCCGGCGGGAGGGTCAGAGATGCCGAGTTTCGACAGCCTGTTCAACGCCTTCGTCACCATTCTCGTGACCATCGATCCGCCTGGCCTGGCGCCACTGTTCCTGGCCGTAACGCGCGGCATGAACCGCGAGGAGCGCCAGCAGGTTTCCGTCCGTGCCTCGATCATCGGCTTCCTGGTGATGGCGCTGTTTGCGGTTGCCGGCGCATCGATCCTGTCGGTGTTCGGCATAACGTTGCCGGCCTTCCGCGTCGCCGGCGGTTTCCTGCTGTTCTTCATCGCCTTCGAGATGGTGTTCGAGCGCCGGCAGGACCGTAAGGAGAAGATCGGCGACGTCGCCATCACCAAGGACATGATCCACAACATCGCCGCCTTCCCGCTGGCGATCCCGCTGATCGCCGGCCCCGGCGCGATTTCGGCGACGGTGCTGCTTTCCGGTTCATTTCAGGGATTTGCCGCGCAGGCAGCCCTGGTCGGCATCATCTTCGTCTGCCTCGCCATCACCTATCTGGTGTTCGTGCTGTCGGAACGCATCGACCGCATCCTCGGCCAGACTGGTCGTTCGATCCTGACCCGGCTGCTTGGCGTCATCCTGGCGGCACTGGCCGTGCAATTCGTGGCCGATGGCATCAAGGCGCTGATGGCGGGGTAACGCGACGAGCTGCCGCCGAAGCCGGCCCTATTTCACCGTCGTGTCGATCACTTCGAAATCGTGGGTAATCGTCGCGGTCTTGGCCAGCATCGCAGACGCCGAGCAATATTTTTCGATCGAAAGGTCGATCGCGCGTTTCACCTTGTCGCTGGAGAGTGCCCTGCCCTTGACGACGAAATGCATATGGATGCGTGTAAAAACCCTGGGCTCGGTTTCGGCCCGGTCGGAGTCGAGTTCGACGACGCAGTCCTCGACCGCCTCGCGGCCTTTTTCGAGGATATGCACGACATCATAGGCCGAACAGCCACCGGTGCCGATCAGCACCAGCTCCATCGGGCTTGGACCCGGCGACTTGCCTTCCGATCCGTGCGCTGTTCCGAGCACGACCTTGTGACCGCTGCCGGATTCCCCGACGAAGGTGCGCTCCTCGACCCACTTTACGCGTGCTTTCACCCAACTCGTCCTTTCACCGTATTTCGTTGATCGGCCCGGTCAGCGTTCAATTCACAATGCAAAACCCCGAAAGTCCATGAATGACTCTCGGGGCACTGTGTCTGACATAACTGTTGCGATCAGAACGGGATTTCGTCATCCAATTCGCGCGACGAACCGCCACCGCCGCCGCTCTTGGCACCGCCACCGCCGCGATTGAAGCCTTCGCTCGGGCTGGACTGGCCGAAATCGGAACCACGGCTGCTGCCGCCACCGGTATAGCCGCCGACCTGACCGCCCTCGCCCTGTCCGCGTGCGTCGAGCATCTGCAGCTCACCGCGGAATTTCTGCAGCACGACTTCCGTCGTGTACTTGTCGGCACCGGTCTGGTCCTGCCATTTGCGCGTCTGCAACTGGCCCTCGACATAAACCTTCATGCCCTTCTTCAGATATTGCTCCGCCACCTTGGCGATGCCCTCATTGAAGATGACGACGTTGTGCCACTCGGTTTTTTCCTTGCGTTCGCCGGAATTCTTGTCGCGCCAGCTTTCCGATGTGGCGATGCGGATGTTGACGACCGGTTCACCCGAATTCAGGCGACGGATTTCGGGATCCGCGCCGAGATTGCCGACCAGAATGACCTTGTTGACGCTACCCGCCATGATATTTCTCCGCGCTCATCCGAAACAAATTTTTGTCGCAGCACCTTACAGGCTGCAGGCGATCGCCGCTTGCCATGGCTGCCTTTACCCACAAGGTTTTTGTTCCCTTTTCGTTCTTATCCGCATCGCTGCTTATTGTCAAGGAATGGCAGCAATGCCGAAGCCGATCATATGGGCTCGAAAAGACCGCTTGCCAAATCGATAAGTGTGCACTTATGCTTTTGGCATGATCGAAGCAGAGATTTTTCGCGCACTGGCCGACCCGACGCGCCGCGCCGTCTTTGAGCGGCTGGCCGCCGGCGAGATGAGCGTGTCGGAATTGCGCACCGGGATGACGGTGTCGCAGCCCGCGGTGTCGCAGCATCTGGCGGTGCTGCGTGGCGCCGGGCTGGTGGTCGAGCGGCGAGCCGGCCGCAACGCCTATTACCGCGCCGATCCGCAGGGGCTCGCCCCCTTGCTCTCCTGGGTCGAACGCTACCGGACCTTCTGGCCGGAACGCATCGAAAGGCTGAAGGCGGTTTTGAAGGACATGGATCAATGAAGAAGGCGGGATCAATACGAGGGCCAAAGCGACGCCGCGGATGCGCTCGAGTTCGAGTACGACCTTGCGGCGCCGCCGGAAAAGGTGTGGCGGGCCCTGACCGTGCCGGAGTTGCTGGCCGCCTGGATGATGCCGAACGACATCAGGCCGGAGACTGGCAGCCGTTTCGCCTTCGCCGGTCCGGATGCGCCGATCGAATGCGAAATCCTCGACGCCGAACCCGAGAAGCTGCTGCGCTATTCCTGGCGGGAGCAGCCGGCCGACGCAGCCAGGCAGGATCCGCTCGAAAGTACCGTCACCTTCACACTTGCCCGAACCGTTTCCGGCGGCACGCATCTGCGCATCGTCCATGACGGATTTGCCCGCAAGGCCATGCCTGCCATCGCCATGGCGGGCGCCGGCTGCCGGCTTTCGCTCGGTGCAAACAGGTCATCTAAGCCAATCGCCGCAAACACGCCTCGCCTCCTGCTTCGCGCGGCCTGAAAACAAAACGGACGGAGAGAGATAATGAGCGGTGTTGCCAGTCTGGTGCCGATGGTCATCGAGCAATCGAGCCGCGGCGAACGCGCCTTCGACATCTTTTCGCGGCTGCTGCGCGAGCGCATCATCTTCATCAACGGCGAGATCAACGACGACATTTCGGCGCTGGTCTGCGCGCAGCTTTTGTCGCTGGAATCGGACAATCCCGACAAGGAGATCTCGCTCTACATCAACTCGCCGGGCGGCGTGGTCACCAGCGGCTTCGCCATCTACGACACAATGCAATACATCAGCTGCCCGGTGTCGACCGTATGCATGGGGTTTGCCGCATCGATGGGCTCGTTCCTGCTGATGGCAGGCGCACCGGGGCGCCGGATCTCGCTGCCGAACGCCACCATCCTGCTGCACCAGCCGCTGGGCGGCTTCCAGGGCCAGGCCTCCGACATCCAGCGCCATGCCGAGCGCATCGGCCGGACGAAACGGCACATGGCCGAACTCTACGCGCAGCATTGCGGCCGCAGCTATGAAGAGGTCGAGCGCACGCTGGACCGCGACCACTTCATGACCGCCCGCGAGGCCCAGGCATGGGGCATCGTCGACCATGTTTTCGACACGCGAAAAAAGGCGGCGTGAGCCAGGGCCGGATCGGACTCCGTCCGGCTGTCGAAGATTTGACGATGCCGGTCTGGTTCCATCGGCGGCGCGCCACTATAGTCTTGGGATGACCGACACTCATCAGTCCAGATCATTGCACCGCGTCATCGCCGTTGTAGCGCTCGCCATTGCGGGCCTCATCAGCGGCGCGGCACTTGCCGAAGACAGTTCGCCGTCAACGCAAAAAGGCGCCCTGCCCGGCGTAACCGGCGACTACCGCATCGCCAAGCCGGCTCCGGAGCCCGACGACGCGTTTCCCGGCAACGGCAACGGCCAGTTCAAGATCGGCGATACGGATGTCAGGATTTCCGGCAGCATCACCGTCGATGTCGGCGCCGGCTCGATCGGGCCGCCGCGCCACTGACAGTCTGTCGGCGCGTGCTGCGTTGCGCCAAACAGACAATCCGCACATGAAAACGGCCCCGCCGTGCTTTGCGCAAACGGACGGGGCCTTTTTGGATCTCAAATCCAATCTCTACCGGGAGTGTACTGCCGGCATTTGATTTCGGATGCAACGCGGCGTTCAACCGACGATCCGACTAACAGTCTCTGATTTTTACGGGGATATGGCAGGTCACGGTTTGTCGGGTGGCGAAAACGCTAAACCCTGGCACTTATGCCTGCCGCCGCTCCAGTAACAACTGGAACCCTATGGGACGATCCGGTGGCGTCATAGCTCCGCTCCTTTGTCCATTGCGACGTTGTCGTCACGAAGCACAAATCGCAAATGCCTGCGGCGTCTCGCAGGCCGCCTTTGGGCGGCGAGGCCATCGAAAGACGGCCGTCTTCGTTGACTGCTGGAGACTGCTCCCGTCAGCTGGTGGCGTCAACCATCAATAGCCGGTTACCGAAAAATGTGATCGCCGGAAGGTTACGTGCAGGTCAGCTTTTGCACAGCTTTGTCAGGAGCGTGTTCGGCCTTTGTTCTTTCCGCTTGCCCGTTCACGCGAAAGACGGTTAAACGCTTTGGTCGGGAATTGTGGCGTCTCTCGACGTGGCGGCAAAACTACCTACATAGGGGATGGCCGGGAAAACCCGCCATTCCAGGAAATTCCAGATTCTGAGGCGGCGACCGGCTATGGCCGACCATAAATATCTTTCCATTCGCGGGGCGCGCGAACACAATCTGAAGAATGTCGATCTCGACTTGCCGCGTGACAGCCTGATTGTCATGACCGGCCTGTCGGGGTCCGGCAAGTCATCGCTTGCCTTCGACACGATCTATGCCGAAGGCCAGCGCCGCTACGTCGAAAGCCTGTCGGCCTACGCGCGGCAATTCCTTGAGATGATGCAGAAGCCTGACGTCGACCAGATCGACGGCCTGTCGCCCGCCATCTCCATCGAGCAGAAGACCACCTCGAAGAACCCGCGTTCGACCGTCGGCACCGTCACCGAGATCTACGACTATATGCGGCTGCTTTTTGCGCGCGTCGGCATCCCCTATTCGCCGGCCACCGGCCTGCCGATCGAGAGCCAGACGGTTTCGCAGATGGTCGACCGCGTGCTGGCGATCGAGGAAGGCACGCGCCTGTTCATCCTGGCGCCAATGGTGCGTGGCCGCAAAGGCGAGTACCGCAAGGAATTGCTGGAACTGCAGAAGAAGGGCTTTCAACGCGTCAAGGTCGACGGCGTCTTCTATGAGATCGCCGACGTGCCGGCGCTGGACAAGAAGTACAAGCATGACCTCGATGTCGTCGTCGACCGCATTGTCGTGCGCGGCGATCTGGCAACACGGCTTGCCGATTCCATCGAAACGGCGCTGAAGCTGGCCGATGGGCTGGCGGTCGCCGAATTCGCCGACAAGCCGCTCGATTCCAGCCAGACCGGCGAAGATTCGGTCAACAAGTCGAAGAACGAGACACATGAGCGCATCCTGTTCTCGGAAAAGTTCGCTTGCCCGGTCTCCGGCTTCACCATTCCGGAAATCGAACCGCGGCTGTTCTCGTTCAACAACCCGTTCGGCGCCTGCCCGACCTGCGACGGTCTCGGCAGCCAGCGCGCCATCGATGGCAATCTGATCGTGCCGGACGAGAACATCTCGCTGCGCGACGGCGCCGTCAGCCCGTGGGCGAAGTCGACCTCGCCCTATTACGCGCAGACGCTGGAAGCACTTGGCAAGGCCTATGGCTTCAAGCTCGGCGACAAGTTCAAGGATTTGTCCGAAGAGGCCAAGGAAGCCATCCTGCGCGGCACCGGCGAGCGCGAGATCACCTTCCAGTATGATGACGGCCTGCGCTCCTACAAGACCACCAAGACCTTTGAAGGCGTCATTCCCAATCTGGAGCGGCGCTGGAAAGAGACCGAATCCGCCTGGATGCGTGAGGAGATCGAGCGCTTCATGTCGGCCACGCCCTGCCCGGTCTGCAAGGGCTATCGGCTGAAGCCCGAGTCGCTGGCGGTGAAGATCGCCGGCAAGCACATCGGCGAAGTCACCGAGCAGTCGATCCGCAACGCCGACAAATGGTTCACCGACCTGCCGGCGCACCTCAACGACAAGCAGAACGAAATCGCGGTGCGCGTCTTGAAGGAAATCCGCGAACGGCTGCGCTTCCTCAACGATGTCGGGCTCGACTACCTGACGCTGTCGCGCAATTCCGGCACGCTGTCGGGCGGCGAGAGCCAGCGCATCCGGCTGGCATCGCAGATCGGCTCCGGTCTCACGGGCGTGCTCTACGTGCTGGACGAACCGTCGATCGGCCTGCATCAGCGCGACAATGCCCGCCTGCTCGATACGCTGAAGCACCTGCGCGATATCGGCAACACGGTCATCGTCGTCGAGCATGACGAGGACGCCATCCTGCATGCCGACTATGTCGTCGACATGGGTCCGGCCGCCGGCATCCATGGCGGCGAGATCATCGCCCAGGGCACGCCGCAGCAGGTCATGGCCAATCCCAATTCGATCACCGGCAAATATCTGTCGGGCGCGCTCGAAGTGGCGACGCCAGGCGTGCGGCGTGAAGCGAAGAAAAACCGGCGCCTGAAGATCGTCGGCGCGCGCGGCAACAATCTGAAGAACGTCACCGCCGAAATCCCGCTCGGCACTTTTACCGCCGTCACCGGCGTGTCGGGCGGCGGCAAGTCGACCTTCCTGATCGAGACTTTGTTCAAGGCGGCGTCACGCCGCATCATGGGCTCGCGCGAGCACCCGGCCGACCACGACCGCATCGAGGGCCTCGAATTCCTCGACAAGGTCATCGACATCGACCAGTCGCCCATTGGCAGGACCCCGCGTTCGAACCCCGCCACCTATACCGGCGCCTTCACGCCGATCCGCGATTGGTTCGCGGGCCTGCCGGAGGCCAAAGCGCGCGGCTACCAGCCCGGCCGCTTCTCCTTCAACGTCAAGGGCGGCCGCTGCGAAGCCTGCCAGGGCGACGGCGTCATCAAGATCGAGATGCACTTTTTGCCCGACGTCTACGTCACCTGCGACGTCTGCCACGGCAAGCGCTACAACAGAGAGACGCTCGACGTCGTGTTCAAGGGCAAGTCGATCGCCGACGTGCTCGACATGACGGTCGAGGAAGGCGTCGACTTCTTCGCCGCCGTGCCTGGCGTGCGCGACAAGCTCGAAACGCTGAAGCAGGTCGGCCTCGGCTACATCCATATCGGCCAGCAGGCGACGACACTGTCCGGCGGCGAGGCGCAGCGCATCAAGCTCGCCAAGGAACTGTCGCGCAAGGCGACCGGCAAGACGCTCTATATCCTCGACGAGCCGACCACCGGCCTGCATTTCCACGACGTCGCCAAGCTGTTGGAAGTGCTGCATGAACTGGTCGACCAGGGCAACACGGTGGTGGTCATCGAGCACAATCTCGAAGTGATCAAGACCGCTGACTGGGTACTCGACCTCGGCCCCGAAGGCGGCGACGGCGGCGGCGAACTGGTCGCCTCCGGCACGCCGGAAGCCATCGTGCGCGAAAAGCGCAGCTACACCGGCCAGTTCCTCAAGGAGCTTCTGGAGCGGCGCCCCGGAGGCAAGCGCGAAGCGGCGGAGTGATCGGACCGGTTGGCGCCTGGAGAGCTTTTGAATGAAAATCAGAAGAGCGCTTGCCGGTGATCTCCAAACCGTCGTCTGGCTGACCGAAGCGGCCTATGCACCGTACATCGCCCTGTTCGGCGCACCGCCGATCCCGGTCACCGAGGACTATGCGCCGCGCATCGAGGGCGGCGAGGTGTGGGTGTTGGAGAGCGGCAGCGAAATTGCCGGAGTGCTCACACTGGAACGGCACGACGATCACGCGATGATCTTTTCCGTCGCGGTCTCCCCTGCTTTCCAGGGCAAAGGCTTCGGCATTGCGTTGCTCAAACACGCCGACGAACAGACACGCCTGTGGGGCCTGCCCGAGGTCCGGCTCTACACCAACGCCAGGATGGAGCGGAACATTGCGCTCTATCTGGCCTATGGTTTCCACGAAACGGGTCGCCGGCCCAATCCCTATCGGCCTGGATGGGTGCTCGTCGACATGGCCAAAACCGTCGATGAGACCACCGCGGCTGATCTTTTTCAGCATTTGGGAGGATGACAATGAGCACATCGGGAACAATCCGCGCCGGCATGGGCGGCTGGACCTTCGAGCCCTGGGATACGTCCTTCTATCCCGACAAGCTTCCCAAGGCCAAGCAGCTGAACTACGCCACTCGCCAGGTGCCGAGCATCGAGGTCAACGGCACTTACTATTCCAGCTTCAAGGAGCCGACCTTCGTTAAATGGGCCAACGAGGCGCCGGACGGTTTCGTGTACTCGCTAAAGGGCAACCGCTTCGTCACCAACCGGCGCGTGCTCGGCGAGGCCGGCGAATCGATGATGCGCTTCCTCGGCTCGGGTGTTGCCGCGCTCGGTGAAAAGCTCGGGCCGATCCTGTGGCAGTTCGCGCCGACCAAGAAATTCGATCCGGACGATTTCGAAGCCTTTTTGAAACTGCTGCCGGAAAAGCAGGACGGCGTTGGGCTGCGCCATGCGCTCGAAGTCCGCAACGACAGTTTTGTCGTGCCGGAATTCGCAGCACTTGCCCGAAAATACAAGGCCGCGATCGTTTACGCCGACCATGCCAAATATCCCGACATCGCCGATGTCACCGGTGATTTCGTCTACGCCCGGCTGCAGACCGGCAGCGATGACAATCCCGACTGCTACACGCCGAAAGGCCTCGATGAATGGGCCGCGCGGGTAAAGATTTGGGCGCAAGGCAAGCAGCCGGCCGACCTGCGGCGCGCCGACCCCGCCACCGATGCGCCGGTCAAGCCGCGCGACGTGTTCGTCTACTTCATCACCGAGGGCAAGGTGCGCGCGCCGTTCGGCGCCATGGCACTGATGAAGCGAGTGGACCAGGGTCAGCCGGTGCCCTGACGCAGCGGAATCATGGCATCTTCGCTACCGTCGTAACCTTATCGATACCTCCTTGCTACATGAATCCAGCCGAACCAGTCGCAGATTTGGGCCGCCGCGGGCAAGGACGAGGGGCATGTCGCTCGACTACACTTCACTTCTGCTGGCTGTCGGTTTTTCCGCTGCCTGCCTGAGCCTGACATTGTTTGGCATGTGGCTGACCGCTCGCTCGGAGAAATTCCTGCTGACATGGGCGATCAGTTTGGTGTTCGTGGTCGGCGATATTTTTGTCTATGACGCCTATATCGATATGCCCGGGCGCCTGCTCGGCATCGCCACGCTGGCTTTCCTCCTGCTCGGTTTCTCGACAATGCTGGGCGCGGCCTACCAGTTCAGAACCGGCGGCTCGCCAGTGCCGCGAACGGTGCTTGGCAGCGCCATTTCGCTGGCCGTGACGTTGCCTCCGATGGCTCTAGGCTATGACGGGCTGGGCTTCATGTTCGAAAATGCCTTCGCCGCCTTGCTTCTGTTCGCAACGGCGGTCGAATACTGGAAAGGCCGCGACGAAGCCCCTGCCCTGACGATCGGTATCACCGCGCTCTATTCCGCCACGGCCGCATCCTTCGCTCTCTGCGCCATGGTTCTAGCCTTGGATGGAAAGCTGGTCCTTGGACATGCGCCAAGCAACTGGGCCGAGGAACTGAGCCTCATCATCGTCATCGCCAGCATGACCGGGATCGGGGCGCTTTCCCTGGCCCTGAACCAGGGACGTCTGGCCCGGCATCACCGCCACAATGCCCTGACCGACCCGCTGACCGGCCTGCTCAACCGCCGCGCCCTGTTCGACCTGCACGGCGATGCGCCGGTCGGCGCCTTCACGGCGGTGGTCGTCTTCGATCTCGACAACTTCAAGGCCGTCAACGACGAATTCGGCCACGCCGCCGGCGATGAGGTGCTGAAGGTGTTCGCACGGGAACTCGCCGGCAATCTCCGCCCGGGCGACGTCGCCGCGCGCATGGGCGGCGAGGAATTCGCGCTGGTGCTGAAGCGGACCTTGCCCGAAACGGTGGAGGCCACCGCCGAGGCCATACGGACAGCTTTTGCCGCGCACCGCATCGAAACCGAGACAGGCTCGCTGATATGCACGGTCAGTGCCGGATTTGCTTTCGGCACCAAGGAAGGTCTCGGCTTCGACAAGGTGCTCAATACCGCCGACAAGGCGCTCTACGACGCCAAGCGCGGTGGCCGCAACCGCGTCACCGCCTCTCCGTTCAGGCGCGCAGGCTGATCGCGCATCTGTGGCAGCCACGATCACGATGAGCGGTGCGACTTCCAGAGCATTTCACCGTTTCAAGGAAACGGCGAGCTGCTCTAACCCTGATGCAATTGTCCAGGGAAAGCGCTTCGCACTTTTCCCAGAATTGCTCTACGCCGCCATCACGATTTCATTGAATGCATCCAGGTCGACATAGAAGACCTTGGTGATCTCCTCGATCAGGTCGTCATGGCCGTAGCCTTGGGACTTCAAGATGTTGATGGCAGTGATGATATCGACGCGCTCGGTAAGCCGCCGCTTCTGGTAGTCCTCGACGTAACGTTCCATGGCTGTCCCTTAGCCTGTGTGCCCAAACGCGTTGAACGACAAAGATCGCAGGAGAGAAGCTAGGAAGCCTTGCTTGCGTGAGACTTGCCGGTGATAGCCGCGGCTCGATCTGCGATAAACCAGACTGGTACGGAAGCGGCCGACTCACAAAAGCCTAGGAAAAGACTAGCACGCAGTTGCCGATGCACCAGAGACGCTGATGCAGGGCCGGAGAAATATTGGACTTGGCAAGGACTTCGGATCGTCAACTGAAGTGCGGCGGCGATTCTACACCGTCAGGAACTTCCGGACATCGGCACGGTCCAGATCTTCCGCCGGACCGGTATGGACGATCACGCCCCGGTCCATGATGTTGACCTCGTCGGCGAGTTCGCGGCAGAAATCGAGATATTGTTCGACCAAAAGCACGGCGATGCCGGCTTGGTCGCGCAGGTAGCGGATGGCGCGGCCGATGTCCTTGATGATCGACGGCTGGATGCCTTCGGTCGGCTCGTCGAGCACCAGCAGCTTCGGCCGCATCACCAATGCCCTGCCGATGGCGAGCTGCTGCTGCTGGCCGCCGGAAAGATCGCCACCGCGACGGCCGAGCATCTGCTTCAGCACCGGGAACAATTCGAAGACATGTGCAGGAATGTTGCGGTCGGCCCGTTTCAGCGGCGCAAAGCCTGATTCCAGGTTCTCCCGCACGGTGAGCAGCGGAAAGACCTCCCTGCCCTGCGGTACGAATGCGATGCCCGACCGGGCGCGGTCATACGCCGCGCTCCGGTCGAGCGCCTTCCCCTCGAAGGCAACGCTTCCGCTCGTCAGCCGGTGATGGCCGACGATCGATCTCATCAAACTGGTCTTGCCGACGCCGTTGCGGCCGAGCACGCAGGTGATCTTGCCGGCGCCCGCCTTCAGCGACACGCCGCGCAGCGCCTGGGCGGCGCCGTAGTGCAGCGTGGCATTGGAAACTTCGAGCATGTCAGCGCCTTTTCCACAACCGCAGGAACGACAGATCGAAGTGATGGAATTGCACCCGCCAGACCATGCTCATCTCCCCAGATAGACTTCGACGACACGCTCGTCGGCCGACACGAAATCGAGTGTGCCCTCACTCAGCACCGAGCCCTCATGCAGGCAGGTGACCTTGACGCCGAGCTCGCGCACGAAATGCATGTCGTGCTCGACGACGATGACCGAATGGTCGCGGGCAATATCCTTGAGCAGCCGCGCGGTTTCCTCGGTCTCGGCATCGGTCATGCCGGCGACCGGTTCGTCGACCAGAAGCAGTTTCGGGTCCTGCGCCAAGAGCATGCCGATCTCGAGCCACTGCTTTTGCCCATGGCTCAGATTGGCCGCTAGTTCGTCACGCTTGTCGCCAAGCCGGATGATGCCGAGGATGTCATCGATCTGCCGCGTCTCGGCGGCCGAGCGGCGATGGAACAGCGCCGGGAAGATCGAGCGCGGCCCCTTCAGCGCCAGCATCAGGTTTTCCTCGATCGTGTGGCTTTCGAACACGGTCGGCTTCTGAAACTTGCGGCCGATGCCCATCATGGCGATCTCGGCCTCATCATGCTTGGTCAGATCGACCTGGCCGTCGAAGAACACGTCGCCTTCGTCGGGCCGCGTCTTGCCGGTGACGATGTCCATCATCGTCGTCTTGCCGGCGCCGTTGGGGCCGATGATGGCGCGCATCTCGCCCTTGTCGAGCACCAGCGACAGATTGTTGATGGCGCGAAAGCCGTCGAAGGAGACCGAGACGCCGTCGAGATAAAGGATCGTGTTCGATTTTGACATGGTCGCTCACTCCGCCGGCTGCGGCTCGGGGTTGCTGGCGGACCAGTCGCCGGGCTTTCTCGCCTCGCTGCGAACGATTTTCGCCGGCGGCGGGACGTCGGGGTCGCTGCCGGCTTCCTCGGCGACGGAAGCTGCACGCAACGCCCTGGCGTTGCCGCGCCAACTGTCCCACATGCCGATGACGCCCTTGGGCAACAAGAGCGTGACGGCGACGAACAGCCCGCCCAAAGCAAACAGCCAGAACTCCGGCAGAACGCCGGTGAACCAGGATTTGCCGGCATTGACCAGCAACGCACCGATGATCGGCCCGACAATGGTGCCGCGTCCGCCGACAGCCGCCCAGACAACGACTTCAATCGAATTGGCCGGCTCGAACTCGCCCGGATTGATGATGCCGACCTGCGGCACGTAGAGCGCGCCGGCTATGCCGGCCATGACAGCCGAGACGGTGAAGGCGAACAGTTTTACGTTCTCCGCCCGCCAGCCGAGGAAGCGCGTGCGGCTCTCGGCATCGCGCACCGCCATCAGGAGCTTGCCGTATTTGGAGCCGACGATCGCCCAGGTGACGAAGACGGCTAGCGCGAGCATCACGGCGCTGGCGGCAAACAGCGCCGTGCGCGTCGCGTCGGCCTGCACGTTGAAGCCCAGAATATCCTTGAAATCGGTCAGGCCGTTGTTGCCGCCGAACCCCATGTCGTTGCGAAAAAAGGCAAGCAGCAGCGCGTACGTCATCGCCTGGGTGATGATCGAGAGATAAACGCCGGTGACGCGGCTGCGGAAGGCGAACCAGCCGAAGACGAAAGCCAGCAGGCCAGGCACCGCCAGCACCATGAGGCCGGCGAACCAGAAATGGTCGAAGCCATACCAGAACCACGGCAATTCCTTGTAGTTCAGGAACACCATGAAGTCGGGCAAGATGGGGTTGCCGTAGACGCCGCGCGAGCCGATCTGGCGCATCAGATACATGCCCATCGCATAGCCGCCGAGCGCGAAGAAGGCGCCGTGGCCGAGCGAGAGAATGCCGCAATAGCCCCAGACAAGATCGAGCGCCAAGGCGAGCAGCGCATAACAAAGATATTTGCCGGTGAGCGCGACAATGTAGGATGGGACGTAGAAGGCGCTGGTGGGAGACACCGCAAGGTTGAGCAACGGCACGATGACGGCCGCCGCCAGCAGGATGAAGATCGTGATGGCGATGCGGCGGTCCGCGCCGGCGGCAAAGAAGCGTCCCGTGATCATGCTTCCACCGCCCTGCCCTTGAGCGCGAACAGGCCGCGCGGGCGCTTCTGGATGAACAGGATGATCAGCACCAGCACGACGATCTTGCCGAGCACCGCGCCCGCATAGGGCTCGAGAAACTTGTTGACGATGCCAAGCGAGAAGGCGCCGACCAGCGTGCCCCACAGATTGCCGACGCCGCCGAAGACAACGACCATGAAGCTGTCGATGATGTAGCCGCGACCGAGATTGGGCGAGACGTTGTCGATCTGGCTGAGCGCGACACCGGCAATGCCTGCAATGCCGGAGCCGAGCGCGAAAGTCAGCGCGTCGACCCAAGGCGTCCTGATGCCCATCGAGGCGGCCATGCGCCGGTTGGCGGTGACGGCGCGCATCTGCAGGCCCCAGGGCGTGCGCTTCATCACGTAGAGCAGGATGCCGAAGACAGCGAGCGCGAAAACCAGGATCCACAGGCGGTTCCAGGTGATCGCCAACTGTCCGACATTGAACGAGCCCGACATCCACGAGGGGTTGCCCACCTCCTGGTTGGTTGGCCCGAAGATCGAACGCACCGCTTGCTGCAGGATCAGCGAGACGCCCCAAGTCGCCAGCAGCGTTTCCAGCGGCCGGCCATAGAGGAAACGGATGACGCCGCGCTCGATGATCAGGCCAACCAGGGCCGCGACGAGGAAAGCCAGCGGCAGCGCAATGACCAGCGACCAGTCGAACAGGCCGGGAAAGGAGGTGCGGATCACCTGCTGGACGACGAAGGTCGTGTAGGCGCCGAGCATGACCATCTCGCCATGCGCCATGTTGATGACGCCCATGACGCCGAAGGTGATGGCAAGGCCGATTGCCGCCAGCAGCAGCACCGAGCCCAGCGAAATGCCGTACCAGATGTTCTGGCCGGCATCCCAGAAGGCCAGCGTCGAATTGATGTTGGCGATCGCGGCTGTCGCCGCTTGCCTGACCGCGTCGGTGGAATTCACCTCGACAGACGTGAGCAACGAAACCGCGTCGCGGTCGCCCCGCGCCCCGATCAGCGCGATGGCAGCGAGCTTTTCGCCATCAGGCCGGTCGGAGACCAGAACGGAGGCCGCACGGGCCTGTTCGAGCAGAGCCTTGACGCTTGCCACGGTCTCGCTGGCAATGGCCGTGTCGAGCGGTCCGATGTTTGCGGCGTCGGGCGTTTTGAACATGGTGTCGGCGGCGGCGATGCGCACGGCCGGATCCTTGGCGCCAAGCGTCAGCGTGCCCAACGCATCGCGGATGACGCGACGCAGCGTGTTGTTGACCTTGATCTTGGTGATGTCGTCCTTGGCCGCCTCGCCCGATGCCTCGCCGCTCAACGGGTCGGAAAGCTGGACGCTTTCGCCCGCTTCCTTGCCGACAAACACCAGGGAATCGGCCTTGCGGACATAGAGGTTGCCGTCGGCCAGTGCCGCAAGCGACCGCTCCACCGCCGGATCGCCGGCAGCAGCCAGTTCGTGGACGACGGCTCCGATCTCGGAAAAGCCCTTGGCCGTGGTGAATTTGGCGATGATGCCGCGCAGATCGGTTTCGCCGGCGCCCGAAGACGACAGCGTCGCCAGCAGGAACAACAGCGTCAAACCAATCGTACGAAACAGGTTCATCGGTTTCTGGTAACCCTTGAAGGTTGAAGTGGGCGTGGGGGGGGGGGGGGGGGGGGGGGGCGAGCGCCGCCCGCGGGCGGGGGGGGCCCGGGGGGGGTGGGAGTGGGGGGGAGGGCGGCGGCCCCGCCGAGGGGGGAAGCAATATATAGGACGCGG
>NZ_JAMYQH010000037.1:0-65126 GCF_040320765.1 Mesorhizobium sp. M0618
TCGCGGGAATCGGTGACGTTGAACATCACCAGCCTGCCATGACCGCCCTCTCTCAGCGAATTTGCAGAACTCTCAGCACACTACCGAAATACCTCTGTATGGGCGGCATCTGAAGCATCGGCTTGCAGGGTTCACAGACGGGTTACCTAGCGAGCGATCTCCAAACATGTGAATTGTAGAATCGCTCCTCGATTGGAACTGAGGGGCGGTCCGCACCCGAGCAAACACGCAACCCTGATGAGCCCCCTAAAATAGCTGGATGTATCTCTCGACGAGACAAGCGTCTGCATTTTCGGCGAAGACGGCGCGCATGCGACGGAGGATACGCTTGCGATTTGGCGGCCCTCGCCGACTATCCTCAGGCGACGGGCTGTCGTTGCGCGGTCTGGTTGGAAGCTTGTGCACCCAAGCCATCGTCAACGCTGATTGAGCAATATCCGGCTTCAGGGGCAGAATTTGGACCTGCTACATTCCGATATCAGTAGCTCAGCTGTTCTTCGGCTGACTGCCGCGCCGGTACACGCTCGGACAGAATCGAAGGAACCATCACATTCGCATCCACATTGGTGATCGGCGCACGGTCCAGGGCGCGCCAGGTTGACCAAGCGGGTCGAACCGAATGACAGCCTTGGCCGGCTGGAGGACGGAAATCCCGATGCCGAAGAGGTTGGTTCGGCACGAACAGCAAGGGCTGGGAAGCGATCGGCCGAGCGGTCCTTGAAGGGGCGGGCCAGGGTTGTTTGACGACGCGTTGGTTCAGGTCAGCTAATCTAGTCTCTGCCATTCAGAGCGGCTTCCCTCGCCAGTGACAGCGAGTCAAGATATTTGGCATCGTCGGCTTTGATTGCCGCGCAGATCTGGTCGAGATGGGGACAGCTCACTGGTGCACCTTTGGGCTCATAGTGTTTCCTCGTCATCGAGATGAGGATTGCCGGATTTGGCGTAGAACACCAACACGGGTCCGAGATCAAAGCGCGTCCCGGGCGCAAGGCGCTGGACGGACCGGGGCCATGTTTCGGTTGAGGCGCCATCGATGCCTCGCGCCAGCGTTCTGGCGAAGCGGGGCATCAGCGGAGCGAGTGTCGGTGCCAGGATCGCAGCGGCCGTCGTCTGAAGGGCTAGCGAAGTCCGATTGCGGGCGGGATAGAAACGTCGCGCCGCCGCAAAGTCTCGCGCCCCGCGGTAGATCACGCAATCGCGCACGAATTCGCAGACCTGAGTGGCCGCGCGCCGAACCGAGAAGCCTTCGTCAGAATAGGCGCGCTCCATCGCAGCGCGATAGATCTCTATGCGAGCAAAGAAGGCGCGGTCGACCGGGCTCCAGTCGCCTGCATCGGGTACACGGCCGGCAAAATCCTGCTTGATTTCCTGGTTCAACGCCTCAAGCCAGTTCAGCCAGATGCTTTGGAACACCTCGTTCTCGGTGCGGCGCAGCGCGTCCAGCGTGAAATCCGTCCGCTCACCTTCCGGGCGTGTCAGGCCCAAATGAAGGCGCACGACGTCGACTGTCTTTGGGCTCAGAACCTCCTTGCCCCAGACCGCATGGCGGCAGCTGGTTGAGAACTTCTTGCCGTCGAGCAGGTAGAACTCGTTGACGTGATAGCGGATGCGTGGCTTCCAGTGGGAGAAGACCTCGGCGTAAAGAGCGGGGTATAGTAGCGCGTGGTAGAACGAATTGTCGAAGCCGAAGAAATGGACAATCTGCCAGTCGTTGCCGGGCATCTCCGCCTTCCAGTTGCGACCCATCGAGCGGCCGAGCGCCTGGATGTTGTAAAGAAAACCGAAGGCCATCTCCGGCCAGACCCAGATCACTTGCCCCGGGAACCCTTCCGCCGGCAGGCCCCAGTCCGAGGGGTGGGTAATGGGCACTGAAAATTTCCCGCGTCGGCGTACGCGTGCGAAGAGATCCAAGATCCGTAGCGGGACGCCCGACGCCCTTAGATGCCGGTCGATATTGTCGTAGCATTGGTCCATGGCAAGTTCCGGACGGCGGAGGGAGCCGACCACCGGCGCCTCGGCAGACTGCCGTGACCGCGCTGCACCTAAGTCGTGGCAAAGGTTTGGGGCACCGCATTCCTCGCAGATGTTGCCAGCGGCGGAGCCGCCGCAATCGGGGCAGAGGCCGCCAACATCCGGCTCGTAAAGATAGTGGCCTGTCACAGCATCAAAAAGCGCAGGGCTCTGGCGCAAATCTACCGCCGCGCTGCTCAGAAGACTCCGGAAACACGCGGTTTGGAACTCGCCGTAACCGTCATCGCCCATTGTGGCTTGGAAGCTGTGGATCTCACAATCGAGATGTGCAAGCGTGGCGCGAATCTCGTCGGCGTAGTAGCGCGCCACATTGGCAGGCGTCGATTGATCGGCATCGGCGCGTGTCGCGACGTAGCTCTGGTAATCGTCGCTTCCGGTCAGGTGATAGGCCTCCACTCCTTTCATGCGCAGGAAACGAGTATAGACGTCAGCGCCGAAATAAGGGCCAGAAAGATGCCCCAGATGCAGATCGCCATTTGGCGTTGGCGGCGTGGAGAAGACGAAGATTGGGCCGCGTGGAGTTGTGGTCTTTGCAGCGGCATCAAGGGCGGCCTCGCCGTCTCGCCAGTAGACAGCGACGAAATCTAGGTCTTTGTTTCCGTCATTGCGCAGCACATGCGCTTCAAAAGGATG
Source organism: Mesorhizobium sp. M0618 (assembly GCF_040320765.1). Taxonomy (NCBI): domain Bacteria; kingdom Pseudomonadati; phylum Pseudomonadota; class Alphaproteobacteria; order Hyphomicrobiales; family Phyllobacteriaceae; genus Mesorhizobium; species Mesorhizobium sp. M0618. The sequence goes on from NZ_JAMYQH010000037.1 coordinate 2,665, forward strand.
GAACAGAACGACATCGCCCGCCTCGACCGAGATTTCCCCCCGGTCGGTGGTGACATTGCCCGATCCTGACAGGATCACGAACGCCTCGATTTCGTCGTGCCGATGGGGCTCGGATGTGACGCCGGGTCCAACCTTTCCGAATGAAAACCCTGTGCGAGCGCTGCCTGTTCCAAGCGTGGCCGTGTCGATACCAAACGCCCGCGACAGTTCCGTTCGAGAAAACGTGTATTTGCGCATGACAACCAACCTAAGCTGTTGAAGCAGTGGGACCTTCGGCTGCCAACGCAACAGCCTCCCGTGCAATTCGTGGAGAGAAACGGCAGCCCCACCCGTTGGCGGCGCGACCAGGATAGTGCAGCTCTGGACCGGCAAGCGGGCAACCAAGGGGGGCACTAGTCGGGCTGTAGGCGCACAGAAGACCGCCTGCGACCACCTCCGCAATCCACGTGCCAAAGCGTCGTAACAGGCTGCGGTCGATGCTCCGCGAGCCCGCAAATCAGACGTCCATACCGTCCGCGCATTTTGAGCGGTCGATCAGTTTCGTGTGCATGCCTCCGCCTGGCTGCGTGAGCTCAATCGCGATAGAAGATGCCATTTGGGGGCTTGAGATTGTCGAGATCCGCCACTTTGCCCTCGGGCGGGTTAAGGGCGCGCTTAAGCACGTTATATTCAGCGCGGGTTGGCCCGCCGGTTGAAGCACGCTGGAACACCAAGTAGAGTGTCCGCCGAGAACGATTGCTTTTGTTCGGTCGTGAGTAGTGCGGCGCGTAATCGTCGAAGATGAAGATGTCGCCAGACTTCCATACTACGGGTTCCCAGGAGAACTTTTCGGCAACTTGAGGGTCGATCACCCCACCGGCATCCATGGGAAACACCCCCTTCTTGTGGTTGCCGGGGCTGAAGAAAAGCCCGCCGTTTTCCTCGTCGGAGTCGTCGATGCCTATGGCAACCACCGCATGGACCATCCGATCCGGGAGTTTGTGTGGAATGTGATAAATATCCTGATGCGGGAGATAGCCGCCGCTGTCAGGGTAGTGGAAAATCAGCAACTCCTTGAGCCTGCGCGAATCTTCGCCAAGCAACTCCTCGACCGCTGACTTTATGCGCTGATCTTCTAAGAGCAAACGACGCAATGGACCATGGAAGTCGAGAAAATTCTCCATCTTGGAGGTGATCTTTCGATTGTCCGTCGACTTCTCGAACCACATGAGCCATTTATCATCGCTGACGGCCCAGCGTGACATATCTTCGACAAAGGTAGAGATATCTTCCTGAGCCGCTGGATCGAAGAACCTTTCGAGCCTGACGTATCCGTCCTTCTGCCACTTTTCTCTTTGTGCATCAGTCAACATGCGAAAAGCCTCCTGTTGGAAACACTGGTTTGGTTGGACATGCCAATTAGGGCGGTCGGGCGCTGATCAAGTTGCGGGTCCACAGAGACGGACTCACGTGATGAGGGAGGCGATGCTAAGTGCGTTCCGCTCCGGCGGATATTGTCCGCAGAAGCTCGGCGCGAGACTGCCTATGTCAGGCTCAGCCGGGTCTAGGCGTTCCGCAAACTGGGCCGGATCAATCGCTTCACCCGGTTCAACCACGACACGAATCGCCAAAGGCCGGCACCATCCGCTACCTGCCGACCCAGCCATGGCCGCCAAGACCACGGCGGTCTTTCGAGTGAGCGACTTGGTACGGCCTTGGCAACCGTAGGGGAAATGCACGCCCCCAGAGTGATGCGATGCGCCGCTTGGTCGAAGGGCTTGGTCGGTCACGATCATATCGGAGAAGCCTCCGGGGTTCGCCGCAGCGCAGGCGGGCATCATTCCTAGGATGCCACCGCCGATGATCAAAAGCATACGAGTCATATTCCACTGCCCATTTCTTCGGCTGCGTGGTCGGGCCAGCTCTCGATCGAGGTATGAGTGATGAAGCCAGGATGCTCGGGGTTCGCGCATGGCGCGCGCCCAAGTAGGCTATCGAGGATGCGACGCGCGCGCCAGGCCAGCAAGCTTAGGTTCGGATCGGCCAGGCCGCGCTGCCCGAGGCTCGCATTTTGTACGAAGATGCGTCTGTCACACGGTCCGTCCCAGCTCACCGAAAAATCCTCGCGAATAGCTAATTCATTGTCGATCTGCTCCAAGCGGCCCATGATCGGTTCCAACAAGCTTGGGACCGCGTTCTCGTAACCGGTGGCCAGGATGACGATGTCAGCCGTGACTTCTTCGACCTCGTCCATGCCATGCTGCAGGGTCAGCCTGTGACCCGGTCCGGCGTTGATGCAGTGCGAGACGGTGCAGCCCGGCCGCAGTGTGATGTCGCATCGGTATGGCTCGAAAAATGCGTGGCGGTACAGCGCCTGATAGATCGCGCGCAACGTGCTTTCCGAAATGCCGTCCGAAGCAAGCACGAAACGCCGCAGGAGCAGCTTACGCTGCGACTCGCTCATCGCCGCGAAGCGATCCGAAAAGCAGGGCATGAACAACTCGTTTGTGAACGGGCTGTTGTCCAGAGGCAGATAGTTTTCGCGCTGCGAGACCCAAGTGATCGAGGCAGGCCGCCGTTCGTTCGGCAGGCCGACAAGGTGCAACATCACCTCGGCTCCCGACTGGCCTCCGCCGACCACGCAGACATGCTTTCTCCGCACCTCAGGGTGGATGTGCAGTAAAACCGATGAGTGGAACAGGTTGCGTCCAATCCAGCCCTGAAATTGAGGCGGAATTTGCGCCTGCTTGCCAATGCCGACCACCACGTTTCTGGCGCCGAGAACCGCCTTATCCGTCCGCACCCGAAACTCGCCGTCAAAGCGGATTTCGCGCACTGTCTCGCCGCCACGCACAAGTGGGTTCCTGTGGAAGACCCAGTTCAGATATTGTTCGAACTCCACTCTGAGCACGGCTTCGAACTGTGCGTTCAGGAAGTGATACAGACGCCCGTTCTCGTGCAGGAAGTTTACGAAAGTGTAGGCTGATCGCGGATTCACCAGAGTGACCAGGTCCTTGAAGTGGCTGACCTGGAGCTCCGAGGAATCGAATGCGATGCCTGGATGCCAGCGGAAGTCGACCTGCCGATCCAGGAACACTGCCCCTTTCCCAACTTGCTCGTGTATCTGACACGCAAGGCTCAAATTGGACGGGCCAGCACCGATCCCAACGCAAGATAACTCCACCTGCTTCCTCCTATAGCGTCTTCCCACTAGGCGGCTTGTTCGCGGCGAATATCGGCCATAGCCATTAGCCTCCGCTCACGGACTTCGAGCCCCAGTCCCGACCGGGCTTGCGAGAATTTGTCCTGCGCGTTCGGGTCTTCGCATGTGGACCCGCGCATTCCAGCGCGGTGACAATCGACGGGTCATGCCGGCGACGTGGGGCAACGACGTTTGTCCTTTCCGCCCGTCTGGATGCCCCCCTCGCCGTCACGCGAGGAGCTTTCCAGGCCCACTAAGGTGTTTGAAGCCGGCGCAATCGCCTGCCTCGACCATGACGCGCCGGCCTTTCGGCGGTTTGATGGCAGGCGAGAGCGCGGTTTTCACTGCGGCGACGGCATTTTCGGTGCGCATGATCATGGACGACGTCTCGCTGATGCGTTCGCAGAGTCCCATGCATGGGCCGTGCCAGAGAAGGAAATTTTATTAAACAATGGGTTGGCGGATTTACGATCCTGTCGAAAATCCGACATTGGGGGGGACACCTCACTGCGGCGCCCGATTTGCACGTCGATGTCGCCTTTTTCCGATAGCTAATCGGGCACCTTCTGCACCAGAATACTTCTTTTGCGGAGACCAGCACGAAGTCTTCCTGAACGGACAGTGCAGAACCTTGCGTCTCTGCCGGACAGAGTACCCGCACGATCGGCAACTGTTGCCCGCCGACCAGCCGACCGCGTGGCAAAGATTGAGAGCGGCGAAGCTTGCGCTAACGGCCACATTTCTCCGGTATTTCAGCGGTGCATTCCTCGAGACGCTTCAGGCGGCACTTCGCATTGCGAAGTTCATGTCCGGCTTCGAAACGCCGATGGCGCCCCTGAGGTGTAATCGCCACGAGATCGCGCTCCAGTTCGGCAATGCGCGCACGACGCAACCTGCCGAGCCTCTTCCTGACGCAATGCATTTATCCATCCACGCCCGCGAATCGGTCTTCCTGGCAACACCCTAAAGGCTATGCGGGTTATGCCACCGAGACGGAATTTCCGGCAAGCCCACGCTCTAAACATCCGCTATGCAATCTAGAGAAAGCGTTCTTCGGGATGAAGGCTGACGCTGCTTGGGGGAAAGCACTAGGAACCCTCGGATCTGACGCGTCGCGTCGGCCGATTGCGGCAGCTCCAAAGCGCAGGGACAGGCCGTCAAGCGCCGGGCAGCGTGCCCTTCATCGACATTGCGAAGACATCGAGCAGGATGGCCAGCCCGACGCCGCACGCGGTCAGGATAAGGCCGGCCATGAAGATGCGGTTGGCGCGTTCGTAGATGGGTCGGCGCAACGAACTCATGTCGAGTAGCAGGGACAGCGCCCGCAACTGCAACGTGATGCCGACCAGGATCGGCACAACGGCGAACAGGTCGTAGAGCCGCCATGGCATGGGGTTCGCCGCCCAATGCGTGACGAAGCCGAGCGAAAAGGCAAGCAGAATGCCGACGACGGTGATTGTGCCGTTGCGAAAAATCGTCTCGATCAGCTCTTCCTTCGGATCGTGTTCGTCCAAGCGTCCCTCCTCTCACTCAGCAGTTGCAGGCCTTTGCCCGGTCGACGTAGGCTCTCGGGAAATCCCTGTACATCGCCGCCAACTAGTCAAGGGCAGGACCGAAGCCGCGAGGCAAACGTTTTTGGTTGCGCTGCCCTCATCACTTCCTGGGGCGCCATCGGCCTTTGCCGCGAAGTGAACGATGGAAGCGCCGCCTGCCACGGGGTGCTGCGCTCAGAGCGGCAGGGTCAAGGGCGTCATTTCAGCTGGAGTGTCTACAATGAAATAAAAAAAGCTGAATGGCACTCTAGGTGTTTGGTCCCGAGCTTTGATGGTGCATTATTTTCTTCCGAATGGAAGGAGGCACTATGGGCCAGGTTCTACACGGCAGCGCCACGACGACAGAGGCAGTCCGTCGAGCAATACAAAATAGTCATGTCTGGACGGCGCCCGCTGATCAAGGTGACGGCGTGCCATTTCATCAGTCTTGGCGAGGGCCAGAATAGCCTGATCGCTCTGCCTGATCTCGGCATCAAGTCCGCTCAGTTGGCGCACCAACGGCAACAGTGCCGAACGCGCGGTCGCCGGGAGCATGTCGTTGCCCTCAATGACGAGGGTAAAGGCATACCCCAGACCCGTCCCACCAAATGATCTTTACCCTGTCAGCTCTTTTGGCGCGGTAGACGTAAAGCGCGCCGTTGAACGGGTCCGACCTGGCATCGCGCACCAGTGCCAGAAGGCCGTCGGGACCTTTTCTAAAATCGACCGGATGGCTGGCGACCAACACCTTCACGCCGGACGGGATCATGCCTGGCGGACCGCGCGAATAATCCTGGCCAAATGATCCTGGCCGACATCGGCGCCAGCCCGAATGACCACATCGCCCAAACAGATCTCCACCGTTGAAGACGCCGCTTGGGTGACCTCGACAAAGCCAATTCGATCCGCATCCCGCTGCGGCGTCACCGCACCGCTCTTGATCGCCTTGCGCCGCCAGCCGAACAGCTGCGAGGTCGGCACTCCAGCCTCTCGCGCGATCGCCGACACATTCGCGCCCGGCTTCAGCGTCGCCTCGATCAGAGCCGTGCCTTCGCTTGCGCCGACCAGCGCCGCAGACGCTGCGGGCTTGCCTCCGGTTCGGAATCGCCTCAAGAACATGGAAACTTCTATCATCAGACATAGGCGCAGACATAGAAATTGACACCGCAAGCTCCTCGCTCCTTCAGTGTCATCATCTCTCACCCATCATCTGATGCCGCGCCAGATGGGATTGTCTCCGCGCTTACACCAGATCGATCAGGCGCCTACCGTCTCAGTCATTGTCGGAACTACGACGATGTCGGACATAAGACACAGCGCTGTCAAAGTGATCGTATTGTTCTGAAAAGATTTTCCTGGTTGGCACGACACATGCAAGTCCTATGCGCAAACGCACTGCCGCGCCGCACCAACTGAGAAGACCTCATCCCATGATCACGCTCGCCGAGCATGCGGTCGCCGCCGCAAACACTGAGCTGTCCCGAGCGGAAGGAAGCCTTTGCGCTGTCATTCTTCAGGTTGTACGGACATGACCGCGTTCGATTTCCGTCCAACTCTGAATGCTCCCGACGATGATCCCTATCTTTGGCTTGAAGATATAGAAGGCGAACGGGCACTTGACTGGACCGCCAGCCAGTCGGCCAGGACACTGGGGCTCTTCGGTGGAACGCAATTCCAGCGCGACCGCGCGGCCCTCACAGCGATTTTCGACCGTCCGGACAAAACTCCCCAGATCAAGCGCCACGGTCATTACCTCTACAATTTCTGGCAAGATGCCCGCAACCGGCGCGGACTGTGGCGCCGGAGCACCCTTGCCGCCTACATGAAGGCGGAGCCCCAATGGGAGGCACTGCTCGATCTGGACGCCGTCGCCGTTAGCGACGGAGAGGACTGGATCTGGGCCGGCACGTCGATCGAGCCGGAGAGACGGGAAAGAGCCGTTCTGCGCCTGTCGCGCGGCGGAAGCGATGCGGTCGTGCATCGCGAATTCGATCTGAAGTCTCTTAGCTTCGTCGCCGACGGTTTCAACCTCGCGGATGCCAAGGGCGGGGTTAATTGGCTCGACCCTGACACGCTCCTGCTTTCTAGTGCGTTTGGTGATGGCATGGCCACCCGCTCCGGCTACGCGCGCACCGTGCGGCTGTGGAAGCGTGGCGCGAATCCGCTCACCGCGCCGGTAATCTTCGAGACCGGTTCCGAATCCCTCGGCGTATCTGGTCATTTGGACCGCACTGCCGGGAGCGAGCGCCTCTGGCTCATCGAGCAGTCGACCTTCCTTGAGAAGATGGTCCAGATCGGCGACAGGAGCGGGCCGAAGATCGAGATCGACCTTCCTCGGGACGCCTGGTGGAATAGCTTCGGCGACTGGCTGGCGGTAAAGCCGCGCAAGCCATGGACAGTGGGAGGGATGACCCATGCCGCGGACGCGCTGATCGGCATCTCGCTTTCCTCCTTCATCGCCGGCGAGCCCAGTCTTGCCGCCCTCTTTGAATCAGGCGACAGGCGCTCCTTGCAGTCATTCTTCTGGAATGACGGGAAGCTCATTATCTCCTACCTCGTCAAACTCGATCCGCGTTTGGAGATGTTCACTCCCGACCGCCAGGAATGGACGCGCCGAGCCCTGGACACCGTGCCCGCCGAAGGGACTGTTCACCTCTGGCCATTCGATGCGGAACGTCACCAGACCAATGGAGAGGTCCTCGTTTCGGCTCAAGACCCGATCACGCCGCCGCAGCTTTTTCTGATCGACCTCAATACCGCGCCACCTCTCAGCGCCCCAGTGATCCTGAGGCGCAGCCCGGAGCATTTCGAGGCATCCGGACTGGTGGTCACGCGCCACGAGGCAATCTCGACCGATGGGGAGATGATCCCCTATACGCAGGTCGGCCCGGCGAGCGGGAACGGAGATGCCCCGGTTTATCTCACCGCCTACGGTGGGTTCGGCGTATCGGTCCTGCCCTACTACAACTCCTCGATCGGCAAGCTGTGGTTAGAACGCGGCGGCACGTGCGTGGTCGCCAACATCCGGGGCGGCGGCGAGTTCGGCAGCCGTTGGCACGACGCCGCGGGCAGACAGGGTAAACGGCTCGCCCATGACGATTTCGCCGCTGTTGCCACCGACCTGGTGCGAAGGGGCATTACGCGGCCGAGGCGGATTGCCGCCGAGGGCGCCTCAAATGGCGGCCTCCTAATCGCCAATATGCTGACACGCTATCCTGATCGTTTCGGCGCACTGTTTAGCACAATCCCACTTACCGACATGCATCGCTACACCAAGCTTTTGGCGGGTGCGAGCTGGAAATATGGCGATCCTGACAAGCCGGACGATTGGACTTTCCTGAAAGAAATCTCCGCCTATCACGCCGCGGCGCCGGGACAGCCCTATCCGCCTATCCTGCTCGCCACCACGAAGCGGGACGACCGCGTCCATCCGGGCCAGGCGCGTAAAATGGCCGCGAAGCTCTCGGCTATCCGGCCGTGCGGGCGGGCACGGCTACGGCAAGGACAACCGGGAGCGGATCGCGTTCATTGCCCTGGGTACAATTCCTTCGCAGTTCGATCGGCTGGCAAACCGATATCGGTCGATAGATGACCGGTGCCAACACGAGCAACATTTCAATAGTGAGTACAGATTGCTGATCACGAGCACGGTGCAAATATGTGTGCACAGTCACGCAGATGCTCCGTTAATCTCAAGCAATTCCAACAGGGTTTTTCATAGTGCAATCGATCATTTCTGAAGAGCAAGGAGAGATATCATGGCTAGAAAGCAAACGGGCGTGGCGCGGGGAGCAACAGCGGCCGTCGTCCTCATGGTGGTGGGACAGCAAGCCGTTGCGGCCGACCTTGTGCAAGCCCCGAGCGTCCCGCAGGCAGGAGCCTCGGTCCCGGAACGGCCAAGCCCTTGGCAGATCCGCCTGCGTGCGTTGGGGGTCGTCATTGAGGATTCGGGCTACGTCAATGCAGTGCCCGGCTCCGGTCTCTCCTATTCGGACACTGTGACGCCGGAACTCGATATCTCCTATTTCTTCACGGGCAACATCGCCGCCGAGCTTATCCTCGGCACCACCTACGCCAACATCGAGGGCCAAGGAGCGATCGGCGCGCTGGGCAATATTGGCAAGGTTTGGCTGCTGCCGCCCACCCTCACATTGCAGTATCATTTTACCGATTTCGGCGCGTTCAAGCCCTATGTAGGCGCCGGCGTGAACTACACGATCTTCTATAACCAGGGTGCCGGCAGCGCCGATGCTCTCAAGGTTAAGAATACGTTCGGCACGGCGTTGCAGGTCGGATTCGACTACATGGTGGATCAGCACTGGGGTGTTAACTTCGACGTGAAGAAGCTGTTCCTCAAGCCAGACTTCGACGTAACGGTCGACGGCGCGAAGCTGACTGGAAAGGCGGAGCTCGATCCCTGGTTGATAGGCGCAGGTGTCACCTACCGCTTCTGATGCGCAACGCGAAGGCGGGCTGCTGACAGCCTATCTAAAATGAAGGGCGCCTCGGGCGCCCTTTTCCACGCCGGCGCTGCACGGGCCAGTCGACCGGATCATTAGGGGTGGGCCTTGTAACTTGAGGGACGTGTCCGAATCGGAGGAACGTTCTGGACTTTATGCAATGGCCATCCGGATAGCAGCCGATTGTCGGGTTACTTGAAGAAGCCGTTGTTGAGTGGGCGTTCCGGCTGCGCCCGACCAGGTACTTGCCAGTAGCAGCCGACAGGCTGCCCCGCGCCAGCGGCGCGATGCCGAACGGGGCAAGATCGCTGAAGCCTGCCGAAGAAGACCGGCCGCAGTTCACGAGCAGCCGGCGCGCGCCGCGAGGGGCGCGGGCCCGTAGCAATTACTTGGAAGTCGGGTGGGTCAGGCCTGTTTGTCGGGCCGAACCAGATCCGTGTGGCTGACGTCGAGGGCCATTGCCAGTTCATAGATCGTGATGATCGTCGGATTTCTTCGTCCTTTCTCCAAGCCGCTGATGTACTGCTGGCTGAACCCGGAAATCTCCGCAAGCTGCTCCTGCGTCAGACGCTTCCTTAGCCTGATCCTCTGCACATTACGTCCGACCAACCTGCGCATATCCATGGAGAATAGCGAGCGGATTAGGCAGCTTGAGTTTATCAACTAAAATATGTAGTCCACATTGAGTGTCTCAATCCGCCGGCGGAGGGCTTCGCGGAGGCCTTTTTGCGGAGATATAATCAGCGATGTTACAGCCCAAATCGATCACGCCGATTGCCGACGAAGTCCCCTGGTCGGAGAGCCTTACGAGCTACGACAGGCAGCATTTCACGATCTATCTGCGTATCCTGGATGCCTGTGCCGACAATGCCAGCGAGGAGGAGATGGCGAATCGCATTCTCGGCATTGTCCCGTCCATTGAACCGGTCCGCGCCAAAAAGGCCCTCCGCAGCCATATCGACCGTGCTAATTGGATGGTGACGACCGGCTACAAGGAACTGTTCGCCGGCTGACGCACAGCGCGGGTCTCATGCTCTTCAAAGAAGGAAATTCAGATATTCGCCGTTCATTAGCGCACGGCCACGTGAGACGGCGCGGCGGATACGGTCGCGCAGGTGATCCTGAGGATCCTTCCAGTCGGACCGGACGCGCGCTTGGCCGACCAGCGCTTCGGCGATTTCGCGATGTGATGCTCCGGCAAGCGCGCCATCGAGCGCGCGGAGAACGAAGTTCAATCGGGGCCCGCGTCTTTCTGGCGGAAACAAGCGTGCGGGCAGTTTTCCGTAGGCACAAAGGGCATTGAGGCACTCCATCGCTAACAGACGATGTTTCGAAAGTGCTGCCGGCCAGATCGCCTCGGTGCGCAGGTAAACAGGATGCAGGACATCCGCTCCCGAAACAGCAAGCTGGAGGCTGCGCTCCGCATCGCGAAGAAGAACCTCCTGGCTGTTGTCGGGCATCCGCAGGACTGCAGCACGACATGGCAATGCCGCCAGCTCAAACGACGATATCGTCGATGATGCAAACCGCCGTTCCGCAATGACAGGCAACACGCTTGGGCACCGGCGGGGACACCAAAACACAGCCGCACTGCGCCCGTAAGATTCAGCGAAACGAAACACCCCAGTGCGACAGGTTGCCGGCCGACGCGATCACCTCGACGATGGTTCCATGCGGCAAACTGTTGGCCTGCCGGCGCGCAGCAAGCACATCATGCTGGAATACCGGATTGCGCCGCAAAAACTCCCAAGCCCAGCCACGCAGCGTCAGCCCAGCGGCATAGTCGTATGACCTATCATTCCACCAGTCGGGCAGATTGGCGTCCGCCGAAAGAGACGTGGACATGACTGTGCTCTCCTGCCGGGCGTCACATTCACGCCCCCCGGTGAAGCACCGGCGCCCATAGCACCGGACTGTCGATACCGCTGTTTTGTCGCACCGCATGGAGTGTTGCTGTCGACACTTCGAGATAGCCCGCCAGTGCGCGTGTCGCGCCGATCGTGTGGGGCTTGCCGATCCGCTCGAGGGGCCAGCCGGCGCGACGAAGAATGCGCTCCATGCGCAAGTCGGTGACCGTGACGACGTGGCTGAGCCGGCATGAGAGGCCGAACTCGATCATGCCGGCGAAGAGCTCATATGTGCCGAGAGCGATACCGCCCGCCCCCTTTTTCCCAGAAGAAGCTATGTCGAGCGCAAAACGGCTGCTTTCCCACACGCTCGGATCCTCAGGTGCAGCCCTTCCTTCCAACAGCATCGGAAAAGTATTGCGAATCATGGTCGGGCCCGCTGAGGGCAGAAGGCGAACGCAACCCTCTACCCGGCCCTCGAAACCGCGCAACAACAGGTAGTGCGGTCTGAGCGCGTCAAAGGAATCGATTTCATAGCCGCCATTATCCTGCACGTCCCAGCCTAGGCGTTCCTTGAAGACGCGAAATCGAAGCCGATGCATTGCATTCAGTCCGTGAGCAAAGTCGTCGTAGCACTCAGGCGCGATAAGCTGGATCATCAAAGGCCTCCAATAGCGGGAAACATTTCCTAGCCATTGGAGACGATCCTTCGCGAAAGCGCAGCCTGTGCAGTTCCGGAGGTCAAGCCGACTCATCAGGAAGCGAAAAGCCTGAAACCGCCAGACGCGTAATCGCCTGTCGGGTGGTTGTCACGCCAAGCTTCTTGCGGACGTTTGCCAGATGGAACTCAGCCGTGTGCCGCGAGATCTCCAGGATGCCGCCTGTATCTCGGGCGGATTTGCCGCGCGCGGCCCACTGGAGGCACTCGTATTCACGCGGCGTCAACAACACCCCGCCAACTCTTCGATCCCCCGATAGTCTGCAGCGGACGAACGTATGAAAACAGCTCGCGAAAAACGGAAGACCTTGCTCGTAGCGATCGGCCACGCGAAAGTATGCAGGATCGGGCTTGTCAGCGGCAAAGGTCATGGCCGCAAAATTGCCGCGGCCATCAATGATCGGGATCGTCACGCCGCAGCGGATGCCGAACTGCGCTGCTTCCTCGAAAAACCTAAGCTGAGGCACGGACAGATCAAAACTCTTTAGGTCAAATCCCCATCGAAATGTGGATTCGCCATAGCTTGCACGTAAAATGACCGGGTCGACATTCTGATACCGGTTCTCAAGATAGCGCGCTGTCCAGAGCGCCGGATAATTCGAGATCAGCATGGGCTTGCCATTAGACCGCGGCGGTAAGGAGAAGTAGGCAAAGGTGAATAGATCCAGACTTGAGGCGACATCGGCCAAGGCTCCGCGAAAATCACCCTCATCGACACTTACCGACAACTTTTCCAGGAATGTCTCGAAGACAATTCGCATGTCCTTCCTCATTGTTCTTCCTCATTGTCCTGACTCACTCCCTTCATCTCTTTGCTGTGCGCCACCCGGCCTGTAGACCCCATCGTAGGGCCGGCCTGACCTTCTTACAAATGCCGCGACGGTCGCGCATATTATTAGCTCGCCAGCGGTAGCTACGCGGCGATCTCGGACGTTTTTGTCCGAAATGCTACGGCAGCCTCCCAACACAAGAAGGTGCTAATGGAGCAGTTCGAGAGTGCGAAGCGCATTGGTGGAGAGCAGCGGGCGGGCCGAAATTGGGTCACCGAACCCCACAAAAAGACGGGCCGTGCGAGTGTTGGTCTTTGACAATTTCGACCGGTGATCGGCAACGCGACCATTGTATTCCTATTCAGCTATAACCGACGTCATCAGGTCGGAAATCGTCAGGCGTGTTGGTAGCAGTGCTTGGGCGACTTATGCCAGGTGGGTAGAAGCTGTTGCTCCGGTTTGACAGACCGAGCGGCGATTCCGTCGAGTTCGTAGTTCGTCCAGCCTTTCGAACGGCTCTGACAAAGCGACCACGCCGAAATGGCTGTTCGCTAATCCCTGATCGATCCGCCTGATGCTGTTACCGATCCGAAGCTCGAATCCGTCAGACCAGACTGCGAGTCCATCATTCAGCACCAGTGGACGGACGACATCATCCTTGTCTTTCGGAAGCATGGGAGATGAACACCTCGTACTGGCGATTCCCGTCTGTGGATGTTCCCGGCGGCGAACTATCCCTGACCAGGGCGGAACAGAACACAGAGCTTCGCGCAATTCGGGTAGAGGCCCGGGCAATTTCCTGATGCTGGAATAAGTGCTGCCTTCAAGCCCCTGCATCTTGACGGCTACATGCCAATGCATCGACTTGGTAACCTGAAGGCGGACTGTCTGCTTCGCAAGCCGGCCAATATACTGAGGTCGTTCTGCGAGAACACCGCCCCAAATCCCAATGCGTAAAATTCATCTCCCCTAATCCTGTGTCGGCAGAATTTTGATTAAGCTCTTACGATCTCCTCGCCTGTTTCAGAAGAGGGACTCGTGTAGGTTTCGATAGTCGCTTCTCTCTCATCCAGGAATTCAAAGAGAAATAACTTGGTCCGCAGTTGGCAGAACCAAGGGTGCAAAGACCACTCACCCGGTTTGCCGCACATGAGCATCATGACGGGCCTTTGATTTCGCGCCGTTGGGGTTTTTATGATCGTTTTCAGGCATACTCGATCCGTCCAGCTCAGGCGGTTCGAAACGGCATCGGGGTGGGTATGCCAGTCCCCGAGATACGTGTCCAACCTCCCGGAATGCTCATAGTGCTTCGCAATCTCCGCCTGTTGCCAGCTTTGATCAGGGAGAAAGCTGCTTCGCTCGTGAGATGCTCGGGGCCCGGCCGGGATCATTGCTGTTACGACGGCAACGTTGCTTTCGGCCCAGTATCCCATGAAGGTCCCACCCGTTTCCCGATCATACCAGAGGTCGGCATCGATCTGCATGTCCTGCATGATCGCCCGAGGCACCCACACTATGGGTTGCATCCGCATTCTTTCATGGGAGGCAACCCATCCACCCGCCAAGACGGCGGCACCCGCTTGATGCCGTCATGCAATGTGAGGGTGTGAACCAAGGATTCCTTGAAATCGGCTGGCTGCGAGAGAATGTCCACGGTCAACCGGACAGCTTCCAGCGATAATTCATGAAGATCGAATGAAGCCCCAGTGAAGGTCAACTCGGCGCATCCAGCCGGCTGATTTAGCGCGGAGATTTCTCCTGACCCAGGAGCTTTCTCGATCAAACCTTTCGCATAGGCGAATTCGCGGCAGGTTGGACAGCCGGATTTCGGCTGATAGGCAGCAACGACGCCCCCCTTCAACGAGAGCGTCCCGAAAAGAGAGATCATCGGTTTGCCGGCGGACTTGCAGTGATCGGCCAGCAAACGTGAGATTCCGGAAGAGGCCGTTGCATCGATGACGATGTCCGCCTTCCCAAAAATCGGCGGTAGAACTGAATGGTCTCTTCCGTTCCCGTCGGCCGCCGCGGCTATGCCTACGGTGTGATGGATCGCCTCGACCTCGACGCTTGGGTATTCGGATTCCACGTGGTGCTTGACGGCGGTCGTCTTTCGCATTCCCCAGGCCGTCGCACCAAGCGGCCATCGGATCGAGTTTCCTGGTTCGACGATGTCATGGTCGATGACGGTGAGATGGGAACAGCCGTTGCGGGCAAGCTCGATCGCAACTGGGGCACCAATAGCTCCCATCCCGAAGATGGCAATCACCTTATCCTTCAAGATGCCGACCGATGGAACTCGGGCGCCCATGTCTGTGGCCCCGGCGCGGAGCGTGGGAACTATGATCATGGACGGGCTGGTCCCTCTCTGTCCTTGCTTCACAGCCCGGAACGACTTTGCTGGTCCGTAACGCAGTGGAAATAGCCAGGTGTCGCCGTCAACGCGGTGGCTGAGTTCCGTCGACTGGACCGTGACGGACATCGAAATAGCGGGCGAGCCACTATTGATCACGTGGCCTCCAAAGGTAAGCTGGCCCTGCGCTTTCCGCCAACCCTCGGGCGATGGCGGCGCGAAACGACCTACGCGCCTCCACGGAAATATGCCCGTGACCTTCTTCAATTGAAGTCCGGGAGGAAGCGGAAATTTCCGGGCAGCTAGAACGGACCCGTCCTTCGCCTTGATTTCCTCGACCACACCCTGGAATCTAATTTTGTCGTCCATCTTTTGAAGGGAGTAAGACGCCCGCAAGGTGCCCTCTGTTTCAGCTCCTACATTCCAGGCAGTGTCGATCAACATATAGCTGCCGTCGACATAGCCATCGAATGCCTGGGCGAAGGCGTTCCACCAGAATTCCATCGGTTCGCCCTGTGGATCCTCCATGCCCGTACCATTCAGAGCGTTGGCGAGTTGCTTCTCCAGAAGTTTCGCCAACGTCCACTCGATGGACCACAGTCCTGTGTCACGGCCCAACAGGCAAAGGTTGCCGTCGGTCGGTGAGCAATGCTTGTGCGGAAAAGTTTCCGGGTTTCCTCGAAGGGCGACTTGCGGGCGCACGAAGGGATAGCTGTCGGGGAAAACTGCGCGAAGCTGGCAGACTTCCCCGGATGCCAGCGGCCATTCGAACTCGATGCTGAGCACCCCCTGTTTCAGTTGGTCTTCGTCGATTCGCAGCGAGTCTCGGGCGAAGAATGCCAGGTCACGGAGTTCGAAATCCAGTCGTCCAACGCAGGTATGCTCCCAGTGGGGGAGCATACCTGTTTTCAGATGGCCATAGCCTATCCAGGTCATCCTACTGGACGATCCGGCAGCTGAGGTGGGTCCTTGGGGCCAGGCGGAACGCCGGGCGGACGACCCGGAACGCCATCTGGCGGGCCTGGCACCCAGTCGGGGGGGCCCGGCGGGGTGTGGCCTGGATTGCCGGGGATTGGGGGCCGTGCCATGTCGATTCTCCTTTGTGATTGGTCGAAGATACAGATTTTCACATCGCGGCGTTCTCAGCTAAGCTGAGAATACGATTGCTTTATTCCCGTTGAGCATAATCCGCCTCTCCAGATGCAGTTTGACGGCCCGTGCAAGGACCCGGCTTTCGATGTCGCGGCCGGTCGCCACGAAATCCTCCGCGCTCATCGCATGCGTTACGCGCTCAGTCTCCTGATCTATGATTGGACCTTCGTCGAGGTCGGGCGTCACGTAATGCGCGGTCGCTCCGATAAGTTTCACTCCGCGCTCATACGCCTGATGATAGGGCTTTGCGCCCTTGAAGGAGGGCAGAAAGGAATGATGAATGTTGATCATCTTGCCGATGAGGCGAGTTGACAGGTCATCAGACAGGACTTGCATGTATCGGGCCAGGATTACGAGATCCGCGCCAGTTTCATGTACGAGACCTAGCAGCCTTTGTTCCTGCTCGGTCTTGTTGTCCTTGCATACCGGCCAGTAATGATAGGCGAGGCCCTCCCGCTCGGCGACCCCACGGCTGTCTTCGTGGTTAGAGACGATCGCGACCACGTCCGCGTTCAGCCAACCGACCTTGATTTGGTAAAGCAGATGAAGCATTGCATGGTCGAATTTCGACACCATTATGATGATCTTCGGCCTACGGCGCGCATCGACGGTGTGAACACACAAACCGAAGCGGTCGATTGCCCGTTTGAGCGCACGCTCGATTGAAGCGATCGAAAGCGAATCGTCTCCTTCAACGGCCAGACGCATGAAGAAGCGATTGCTGGTGCGGTCCCAGAATTGGCTGCTCTCAGCAAGGTTGGCACCGAGCACAGCCAGTTCGGTTGCGACGGCCGCGACGATGCCGGGACGGTCTTCGCAGGTTAGAGTGAGAATCTGAAGTTGAGACATTGTACCTTCGGGTCAAATCGATCTGGAGAGCTCGGGCAGGATAACGAAAAGATCGCCGACGAGGCCGTAGTCGGCGACCACGCGCGGCGCGACATTCTTGCCCGACGAGGTCGCCGGCGCAATGATGTGTCATAGGCGCCGGCTATGCTGACGACTAGCGTCGCCAGTGGTTCGGCAAGGCTTTCGGTCAGTTCGTCGGCTTCGGCGAGCAGCACCTTGCTGACGCCCCTGGGCATGGCGGCGGCATAGGCAGCTCCCTTGGCGCCCTTGCCGGCAACCAGCGCATGCACGTCCGAACCGATCTGCAGCGCCGCCGAAAGCGCCTTGGCGGTCTGGTCGGAAAGCGTCGCGTTGTCGTGTTCGGCAATCAGAAGAATAGCCATGTTCTTGTCTCCTTTCCCATCTTCCAGCACGCCGGCTGTTCTCCCGTTGAGATACGGCCCACTCATGGCGTCGCGAAGCGAAGTCAGCCTTCAGAGGACCTATTCGCGTCCCGCGCGCCATTCTCTGAATTTTAGGTTCAATCGTGCGCCCACGTCGGTGAACGGTCGCGGGGGCAATGCTTGGGGCTTCTCAAACGAGCGGAATATTTCGCCGAGTTTGGACCGATGCCCAACCAAGAGTTCGGCCGTCGCGATGCCCGCGGCGGTGGACTTGGTCCCGCCTATGCCGTTGCACGCGCATGCCGCGAAGATGCCGTCTGCCACCTGGCCGAACAGCGGCACCGAATTCCGCGTGAGCGCCATTGCGCCGGCCCAGCGATACTGCATCTTCAAGTGACGATGATCAGGAAAGCGGTCCGCGAACTTGCGGTCATGGAGGTCGCCCGCACTCTTGATCGAGGCGGCGCCGACTTCGATCTTCGGGTGGTAGGTGTAGCGGGAGCGTATAAGAATTCGGTCACCATCGGCCCCATTGATACGCCGTACAGTCGTGCCCATCGGCGCGGCCGGTGTCGCTCCCCATTTGCGGTATCCGCCCAGCGCGGAGGAAGTGAACGGCTCGGTGAGCGACGCGTAAGTGAAGACGTGGAGAAGTTCACCGCTTCCAAACCCGAAGCTCTCCGCGTGGCCGTTTGTCGCCAGGATCACCCGCCCTGCCCTGACTTCCCCCTTGGGAGTCTTCACAGTGCAGCCGCTTGACGAGGCTTGTATGGACAGCGCGGCCGTCCGCTCAAACAGCCTGACGGGCTCCTGAAACAAATCTGCAATGGCCCTCACCAGCGCTGTAGGTTGCACGATGACCGCACCGGGCGTGAAGAGCCCGGACTTGAAGCATCGCGTGCCCGTGACTTCCGCGATGTCCGTAGCACCTAGAACCTGGTTCGGTTCGCCCAACGACTTGAGCGTCATGGAGTATGCTGCAAGGTGCTCGGTGCCGGCATCGGTCATGGCCACGCTGTATTTGCCGCTCGGATCGAAGACGTCCTCGTCCCAGCCATGCTCTTCCGCCAGGCGGGCGTAATGTTGGATGGCCGTCCGCGCTACCAGGATATCGTTGTGGCTTTTGGCAACAGCGTTCACCCCGAAATTGCCCGACGAGATGTCATGGGGCAAATCAATGAGGAAGCCGGAGTTCCGACCACTGGCCCCGTTTCCGACCACGTCGGCATCAATGACGGCGACGGAAAGGTTCCGGTCGAGATCGGCCAGCCGAACAGCGGCGGCCAACCCTGCGAAGCCCGCGCCGATGACGACGACATCGACGGTGATGGCCTGATCCAGCTCGGGCGTTGGCGTCCTCGAAGGGAGCAACGCCGCCCAGCCGGACTCCACGCCATGGGCGGGAAGGCGACGCGCACGAAAGTTCTTACTGGTCATCATACCGCTTCTTGTTCAACCAGTGCGCCTAGCGCCGTCCGAAGCGCCGCAAGGCGGTCCGTCGAAAGGGGACGGAACGGTTTTCTCGCGTTGCCGCAGCCATATCCTGTGAGTCCAGCGGCTGCATACACGCTTGGAACATAGTCGCCGTCCCAAAGGAGGGACATGATTGGCTCCAGCAGCAGCCAGAGCGACTGCACATCGTCCCATCTCTTTTCCCGAGCGGCCCTGACGATCGCCACGCTGGTGCGTGGCGCAATGTTCGCGCCGCCCCAGATCAGACCAGAACAACCCGCGAACAGGGAAAACGGAACGAGCGGGTCGGCCCCGTTGATGACATCCAGGCCGGTGCCGATCAGCCTGACCTGCGCGACCAAGTCTCCACTGCTGTCCTTGACGGCGCGGAACTCGGGCAGTTGGCAGAGTCTGCGGAGCAGGTCCGGCGTTATGCGTACACCGACCGCCTGGGGCACATTGTAGCCAATGATGGGCAATCCGACCTTGGCAACTTCGGCGTAGAAGTCGAAGACGCTGTTGTCGTCCGACGGACCTTCGAAGAAGGGCGGAAGGATCATGACACCGTCCGCACCGGAGTCCTTCGCAAACTGCGTCCTTTCGACGACGTCGGCCGTGAGCAATGCCGAGGCCTGGGCGATCACCTTGGCCCGTCCGGCGACGATGCGCGCGCCACGTTCGATGAGGGACCTCGATTCATCAGGCGACAGATAAACATGCATGCCCGTGCCGGAGCTGAACACGATACCGTCGACGCCCACGGCCAGATACCGCTCGATGAGTTCCTGGAAGCGATCAAAATCAATACGCCCGCTCGAGTCGAACGGAGCCGTGATTGCGAGATTGAGACCGGAGAAAGCAAATGATGACATTTCAGAAACCTTCGTTTGAGCTGCTCAGGTCGATCCAAAGGGTTTTGGTCTGGCAATATTGATCATGCGCGTGGAAAGCCTTGTCCCGCCCGCCGAAGCCCGATTGCTTGTAACCGCCAAACGGAGTGGCGGCGTCCCCCTCCCCGTAGCAGTTCACGGTGACGGTCCCGGCCCGGATCGCCCGTGCGGCCCGGAGCGCCCGTGTGCCGTCGGCGGAAAAAACGGAAGCCGCCAGGCCATATTCGGTCTCGTTGGCGAGCGAGACCGCTTCCGCGAGGGAGTCCACCCCAATCACAGACACAATCGGCCCGAAAATCTCTTCCCGGACGTGCTTGCTGTCGTGGCGGTCGAATTCCATGATCGTGGGCTCGATCGTGGTCCCGTTGAAGACCTTTCCGCCAGCCACCAACTTGCCATCGCCTTCCAGATAGCTGCTGACCTTCTCGAAATGCGTGGCCGAGATAAGCGGACCGATGCGGGTCTCCGGATCAAGCGGGTCGCCCACGGTCCAGGTCTTGGCCACTTGCGTCAGTTTTTCGAGAAGGCGGTCCTTCACGTCCTTGTGGACCAAGACACGTGAGATGGCCGAGCAGTTCTGGCCCATGTTCCAGAACGCGCCGTTGCCGATGTGGGAGGCCACGGCGTCAAGATCGGGAACGTCGTCCATCACGATGCAAGGATTTTTGCCACCCATCTCAAGGACCACTTCCTTCAAATTGCTCTCGGAGGAGTACTTCAGGAAGCGACGGCCAGTGTCGGTGGAGCCTGTGAAGGAAATCGCGTCGATGTCGGGATGGCGACCGATCGGTTCGCCGACGTCCGGACCATCACCGGTCACGACGTTGAAAACCCCAGGCGGCAGCCCGGCATCGAGAGCGAGCTCTGCGACCCGCAAGGTGGTGAGCGACGTCTCTTCAGCGGGTTTGACGACGATCGTGCACCCTGCTGCCAGGGCAGGGCCGATCTTCCACGCGAGCATCAGAAGAGGGAAGTTCCAGGGGAGCACGATGCCGACGACGCCGATGGGCTCGCGCACGATCAGGCCGAGAGAGGCGTCGTTCGCAGGTGACACCTGGTCATATATTTTGTCGACTGCTTCGGCATGCCACCTGAGGCTGTTGATAGTCTCGGGCACATCGATGTTGATGCAGTCGCTGATGGTCTTGCCGCTATCCAAGCTCTCCATCAGCGCCAGCTCGAGCGCGTTTTCCTCGATGACGGACGCCAGCCTGAGAAGGACTTTCTTCCGGTTCGCCGGGGCCAGCTTGGACCACCGACCGTCCTCAAACGCCTGCCGGGCGACAGCGACGGCCTTGTCGACATCGGCCGCCGAACCAGCGGGCAGCTCCGCCAGAACCTTACCAGTAGCCGGGTTAAGGGTTGCAAAGGTTCTGCCCGATAGGGCCGCAATCTGCACCCCATCCACGATCATCCTGTTCGGCAGTTTGAGTGTACTCGCCTGCGTTTTGTAGTCGACTTTGTTGAGCATTTCTGTTCTCCTTGGTGTCCCAAGTGACACCGACAACGATTACCCGTCGAGTTCGCCCTGCATGCCGTTTGGCACGGCGTAGAGCGCCACGTCGCTTCGGAAAACTTCGAGATGGGCGCGCACCAGTTCGCCCGCCCGCTCGGCATCGCGGGCTTCGATGGCCTCGATCATTTGATCGTGCTGCCGCGCAGCGGTTTCCTGGTCCTTCTGGATCCGAGGGCCGCCGTTTTGGCGATAGAAGATCTTCCCGATCCGGGCGTGATCGATGAGAAGCTTCTTGAGACTGGGAAGCAGATACTGGTTGTGCGCCATCTTGCCGATGTTCAGATGGAACTGGTGATTGAAGATCACCCTGTTTTCGACGTGGGCGTCGGCAATGGACTGCCGGAACTTCTGTTGAGTCTGCTTGAGGATTTCGAGGTCCCCAGCCTTGTGGTTGACAGCTGCGAGCTTCGTCGTTCCAACATAGATCATCGGAGCGACGATCAGGAAATCGCGAAGCGTCTGGTAGGACATGATGGACACGCGCGCCGCCCGGTTGGTCTCAAGATCGACGTAGCCCTCGCCCGCCATCTGTCGCATGAGTTCCCGGACTGGCGGACGGGACAGGCCGAATTCCTCGCTGAGAGCGACTTCGTCGAGGACCGCCCCCGGCTCAAGCTGCATCGTGAGGATGCGATGCACCAGTGTTTGAGCAAGAATGCCCTTGCGGTCCGTCGAGGCAGCAGGTTCATTCAGGATCATTGCGGTTCCTCAATTTACGATGATAGACATATTGTAGACAAACATCATGAGTCAAGATAGGTAAACGATATCACCACGGTGCTGCGACTTTGGGGACGGCAACTCCCCGGGTCTCCACCGGACTGAAGGCATGATCGTGTTTCACTCATCACCACGGCGCAGACAGGCCCGGACGGTTCGGCTGAAGGTCGGGTTCATCCTGGCCCGCTCCTTCACGTTGACCGCCTTCGCCATGTTTATCGACACGCTTAGACTTGCCAGCGATGAAACCGACAGATCAGGACGGATCAACGCTGACTGGGAGGTACTGTCGAACACCCGGCATCTTGTCACGTCGAGCTGCGGCGTCCAGGTCTCGCCGACGTCGTTATTCCTCGACCCGATGGAGTTTGACTACATCGTAGTTGTCGGGGGACGGTTAACCAACGGTCAGGCAGTCGACAACGAAACCCTGCGGTATCCTCGGGATGCTGCATTCAAAGGGGCGCGATTGATCGGTATCTGCACCGGGACGTTCATTTTGGCTGAGGCAGGTCTTATGGCGGCGCACGAGACCTGCGTCAGCTGGCTTCACTACGTCGACTTCCGGGAGCGCTTTCCCGATCTGCGGGTTCGGGCGGACAGAATCTATAACCTGGATACCACGCGGGGATCATGCGGGCGGCAGCAGCACTGCCGATCTGGCGGCGGAATTGGTGCGACGGCACATCGGGAACGCAGCGGAGCGGAACGCGCTCGAAGTGCTGCAGATCGACAAGGTGCGGAACGCCGAGTGGGTACAACCGCGTCGGCCGCTGACGGTAGAGACGCACGACCCAAGGCTCCGCGCTGCGCTGATCCTGATGGAGCAGAACGTCGAGAACACACTGTCGGTTTCCAGGCTGGCCGCAGCATTGGGGGTTTCCCGACGACAACTCGAGCGCCTGTTTTTCAGGGAGTTGAACAGCTCTCCCGCGCTTGTCTACCGACGGGTGCGGCTCGAGCGCGCAAAGCAACTTCCTCAGGAAAGTCGACACTCCTTTGATCGAGGTCGCTATTGGGGCCGGCTTCGAGAACGCCTCTCACTTCGCGAGGGTCTTCCGAAGGACTTACGGTCAACCACCGTCTGTCTTGAGGCGTTCGGAGTTTACTTCGCAGAGTGTCGAGCAATGAGCTTTTCAGCATGCGGGCCCTCTCGGGCCGATACGGTTGATGAAACTCGGTGAAGACGGCATGACGCTCATCGGCGATTACGGGTTGCGGCGGTGCTAGGGAAGAGACATATTGTAGACAAACTCTTTGTTAGGCTCTAGGCTGGCGTTGGGCCTGACGAATAGCTTGTCGCGCTTACTTGCGCTTTCGCCATGGGCGTTTACGAAGACGATTTTTCCGAAATACACGGTGGGTTCGGCCAAATGATCCGGGTGCGCCACTGGTTTTACTTCTTCTCAGGGCTGGAGTAACGGTGACTCATGTCAAATTATCGACGGCTTCCGTTGAGCGCGCTACGCGCATTTGAAGCTGCCGCACGGCATTTGAGTTTTACCAAGGCTGCCAATGAGCTTTCGGTCACACAAGCGGCAGTGAGCCGCCATATCTTGACGCTGGAGGACCACCTCGACACCCAGCTTTTCAACCGAGGAAACCAGAAGGTGTCATTGTCTTCCGCCGGCGAGGAGTTATTTGAAGCTGCGACCCTCAGCCTGGCGCATATTGCAGCGGCTTTTGACAGCGTGAAGAGAGGGCAGAAAGCCCGACGGTTGACCGTCGGCATGCCGATGTCGTTCGCAACGCTGTTTACGAGCCATCGGATTGGAGATTTCGTTGCAAACAACCCAGAGGTCGACCTGCACTTGGTCTCCCTCGAACGTAGCCCGGCGCCGGCGACGGACGGTTTTGATGTGTCCGTGGTCATGGGGTATCTGGCGCGCCCAGGGTTCACAGCCACCGAGCTCTTCGGCGAGGAAGTCTTCCCGGTTTGCAGTAAATCATATCAGACACACTCCCCGGGTATTCTCACTCCGGAGGACCTGGTAAACGAGGTCCTCTTGGATATGGACGATCAGCATTGGTCCGCCTATCCTTGGTCACCCTTCAATTGGGCCCACTGGCTTGGACAGTTCGGCGTTTCGTCCGACTTCAAACGCGCCATCACGTTCACTAGTTACCCAACGATGATCCAGTCAGTGATCAAGGGCTACGGCATCGGGCTGGGCTTCCGTCATTTGGTAAGTGATTACCTCAATGAAGGCACCTTGATAAGGCCTATGGGTGAAAGCTATCTAACCGGCCGAAAACATCATTTGGTCATTCCGGATACCGCAATTGAGCGAGACGACGTCCAGATCTTCCGCAATTGGCTGATTACACAGGTCGCAGATCTCAATCCGGTCCCTCCAACGCCAGCTGCGGAAAATATCAAGTCAGCACTAGTTGAACACAGCGAGATATCACCCGCCATCCAGGCCTGACATCCGCCTGATAACATTTAGTCCCGCGCTGCATCACTTTTTATACGGTTGTTTTGCAGCCCCCCCGCCGCTAGCGTTCCTGGACATAAGACGCGGCAGCCTCTCAAGCCGTACTGAAGGCCCCGTCCGACGGAGAGACTAATTCCGTAGGCAGGAGATGTATGCGACGGCAGCTGACCTATGACACACAGTCGGGCTCGCATCAGAGCTCCGTGGTTATCGCTCAATAGGTCCCTGACTGAAAGGAAGTTTTGTGAAGCTCGAAGACGTTTTAGACCCGTTCAAAAGCTGGCACATACCGTTTGATAAATGGGTCGACAATGGGTTGGGTTGGGTTGTCGAACATTACCGCCCGTTGTTTCAGAGCTTGAAATGGCCCATTGACCAGCTCCTGAGGGCATTTGACAGCGCACTCAATGGCATCCCGCCGGTCGTTATAATCTTATGCTTCGGATTGGTAGCTTGGCAGATCGCCGGGTGGCGGCTTGCAGCTCAAGTCGCTGGTCTGCTGCTGATCATTGGCTTTCTTGGCATTTGGGGTGAAACGATGACGACACTGTCTCTCGTTTTTACCGCCGTTCTTTTCTGCACGGTTGTTGGCATTCCCGTGGGGATCATTGCTGCTCGAAGTGACCGAGCGGCTGCCATTTGCCGGCCAATCCTCGACACAATGCAGACCATTCCATCATTCGTCTATCTTGTTCCCGTGGTCATGTTGTTTGGTATCGGCAACGTGCCTGGCGTGATTGTCACGATCGTTTTTGCACTTCCGCCCGTTATCAGGCTGACAACACTAGGTATCCAGCAGGTTTCCGAAGAAGTCGTCGAGGCCATGCGTGCCTTTGGAGCTACCAACAGTCAGATCCTGTTCAAGGCTCAGCTGCCGCTGGCTCTTCCGAGCATAGTGGCAGGTGTCAACCAGACGTTGATGATGTCACTATCAATGGTTGTCGTTGCCTCCATGATCGCGGTTGGGGGACTCGGCCAAATGGTTTTGCGTGGCATCGGTCGCCTCGACATCGGGCTGGCTGCGACTGGCGGAATGGGCATCGTCATTCTCGCAATCATTCTAGATCGCCTGACTCAATCCGCGATGTCTCAGCGCGGACGCTACGCCGACATTGCCTGGCACAAGCGGGGTCCAGCCGCGCTCTTCACCGGTATCGTCAAGACCTTCCAGGCCTCTCCGGCGGAGCGTGGAGGATTGGAAAGTGGCCGGGAACGAACGTCTAGCTAACAAGAATGGGAGCGATTATGAGCGATCGGTTTAGAATAAATGGGCATTTTTGGGGGGTTGCCGCCGCTGTCGCGGTGCTTGGCACTTTGGCCATGTCTCCTGGATACGCGGCAGCGGAGGACCTTCCGGGAAAAGGCGTGACCGTCAGGCCCCTATATCTTGGCCAGGCGGAAGAATTATTCGAAGCCTACGTCGTTAAGCTAGGCCTCGAGGATCTGGGCTATACAGTTAACGAACCTGCCGCAACCCAGGTTCCACTTGCCCATATAGCGGTAGGGAACGGTGACGCGGACTACTATACGCCCCACTGGTACCCCTTGCATATTGCGTTTGCCGAGAAGGCTGGCGGCGATGCCAAGCTTCGTCGGGTTGGGACGCTCGTAAAGAACTCAATCCAGGGATACTCCATCGACAAGGCCACAGCTGATAAGTACGGCATAAAGACGATCGATCAGTTGAAGGACCCGAAGATTGCCAAGCTGTTCGATGTGGATGGGGACGGTAAAGCAGACCTGTATGGCTGTGATCCGGGCTGGGGATGCGAACGCATCATTGAACATAACCTTGATGCATATGGCCTTCGGGATGCCGTCACGCATAAGCAGGGTGAGTATTTTGCTCTGCTTCCCGACGTCATCCAGCGGGTTCAGTCCGGCAGTCCAGCCTTGTATTACAGCTGGACACCCAACTGGCTACAAGGGGTTTTGGTCCATGGAAAAGATGTTGTCTGGCTGACGGTTCCTTTCACGGCGTTGCCCGACGAACAGGCTGGCGCGAACACGACTGTTCCAGGCATTGGGAACCTGGGATTTTCCGTGAACACTCAGCACGTGATTGCCAACACACCCTTCCTCGAGAAAAACCCCGTCGCCAATAAGTGGTTCGAGCAAGTCGAGGTCCCAATTCAAGATATCAACGTCGAGAACCTTCTCATTCACAAAGGTGAAAAGTCCAACGAGGACATCCACGGTCATGCCGAGGCCTGGAAGAAGGCCCACCTCGATCAGTGGAATACGTGGATAGCTGAAGCAAAGAAGGCCGCCAAGTAACGCCGGGCTGCGGAAAGCATGCTCGCCCGGTAAGCTTTACGCTGCCGGGCGACACCTCTCAACAGTGGAGCTACCTTTTGAAAGCGCACGCCATAGAATTTAGGGATGTTTGGAAGGTCTTCGGGACGAGTTCGAATTTCGACCTTGCGAGTGTCCAACGCGATGATCTTTCGAAGGCCGCACTCCTGGAGAAACATGGGTGCGTAGCGGCGGTCGCCGGTGTCTCCCTTAAAGTCGAGGCCGGTGAGATCTTCTGTGTCATGGGACTGTCCGGCAGCGGAAAGTCAACGCTGGTCCGACATGTGAATCGTTTGATCAAACCCAGCTCCGGCCAGATCATTGTTGGCGGCGAGGATATCAATCTGAAGTCCGAAAATGAGATGCGGGAGCTGCGTGCCCGATCAATGGGGATGGTTTTCCAGAATGTAGCGCTTCTTCCCCATCGAACGGTCCGCGACAATGTCGCCCTGAGTCTGGAGCTACGAAACGCAAGCGTCCGACAACGCTATGAGGTTGCGGAGGAGAAGTTGGAGCTCGTCCAACTTGCGGGTTGGGGTGATCGGTACCCTGACCAACTTTCTGGTGGAATGAAGCAGAGAGTTGGGCTTGCCCGAGCTCTAGCTGCTGATCCCGCCATTTTGTTGATGGATGAGCCGTTTTCAGCGCTGGATCCGCTCATTCGACGCGAATTACAGGACCAGTTCAAAGAGCTTTCGTCGAAGTTGGGGAAAACTACGCTTTTCATCACCCACGACTTGGATGAGGCAGTTCGGCTGGGACACCAAATCGGTGTCATGAAAGACGGAAGGATGCTTCAGATCGGCACGGCGGATGAAATTCTCGGAAATCCCAAAGACCCGTACGTCGAAAAATTCGTCCAGGGAAGCAGCCGATTGAAGCTTCTGAAAGCCGAGTCGGTGATGTTGCCCCTCGCCGAATTTGCCAGTGCCGGAAAGGGCTTGGCCTTAGCAGACGCCCCGCGACTCAACCTTGATGCTCCGATCAAGGAAATGCTCGATTTGTCAAATCGACACGGGAATATGCCGCTAGTGGTTGTGAATGGAGACGGAGTTGATGTGGGCATCGTGACCGCGTCCTTGCTTTTGCGCGGTGTACATGACAGGCTTTAGGTAACTAAAGCGTTTATAATAAACTACGCTTATAAGCACTTGGCTAGTTGTTGTTATTTGTGGACGAGTTTCTCCCCTACACGTTATTGCGAGATACTCAGCAGACAGTTAAAAGAATTATGAGCCGCGAACTCCGAAATTGGTTGGTTGAACAATGAAGCACCCTGAAAAGAAGACCGTAGTCGTAACTGGAGCTGCTGGCGGAATGGGCCAAGCAATCTGTAAAAGGTTCGTGGCTAACGGATATTTTGTAATCGCCGGTGACGCCAACGCGAAGCGCTTGATTGACACGGCTGGCGAACTCAACCGAACTGGGGAAAATGCTCTGGCCAAGGTTGGAGATCTGAGAAGCAAGGCGTATTGCGAGGATCTCATCGATACCGCTATAAGCCTTACCGGTCGGCTGGACGCCCTCGTTAACAATGCAGGCATCATCACCCGCGGTACAATCCTCGAAACGAGCGACGAGGATTGGGAAATAACCTTCGATATCAATCTGAAAGCAATTTTCTACACCTGCCGACGGGCAATAGCCTTCATGAAGGAGAATGGTGGCGGGTCGATTGTGAACATCTCCTCAACTTGGGGCATCTACCCTGGGCCTAGTCACGCAGCTTACTGCGCGAGTAAAGCCGCCGTAGCCACATTTTCAAAGTGCCTCGGCCGCGACCATGCGGGGGATGGAATAAGGGTCAATGCCGTGTGCCCCGGAGAGATAGATACACCTATGCTTCGCTCAGGCTTTATCCATCGTGGGTTTGATCCCGACACGGCGGTAGTCGAGCTCAGCAAGTCAAATCCTCTCGGCCGACTTGGCGAACCGGAGAATATTGCTGATGCGGTGTATTTCCTGAGCTCGGACGCGGCTCGATTCATCGCCGGGACCACACTCGAAGTCGCTGGAGCCAAGGCCGTCTATTAAGGAGTTCGCTCCTCGCCCCGCCGCACGGTCCCCGACAATGTGGCTTTGAGTCTGGCGCTGGGAGTGAGCGCCCGCATGTTGGGGGGGTGAGTGGCTATACGCCTTGTCAGGTCGAGATGAAAGCAGGTCGCTAACCTGCATCAACAGCGCGGGTCTCGACCTCGGCATTGTCGCGCATCCTTGCTTTGCTCGGCATTCAGGAGCGGCTTTGGGCTGGCTGGAGTTACGGTCATAACCTCAGTTCATAAGTTACATTCCTTTTTATTGTTAGTTGCAGAGTTTGTTTTGCCCTATATTCTCGCTTAAAATCAGGGATTATTAAAATGGCGGCAAGATCTGGAGGCCGAGACGCTCGGCAAAAGCTACGTTCTGACCGAACGGTGACTTACTTGCCGTCGCTGGAACGGGGCCTGCCTTATATGGATTTGCTGAGCCCGGATGAGTTGCTTAGGCTTCACAACATTTCGATGCAAATACTTGAAGAGATAGGCATCGAATTCCGGGATGCGGAGGCCATCGAACTTTGGCGAGCAGCCGGTACCGACGTAACCGGTCAACGCGTTAGGATCGACAGAAATCAACTAATGGAACTTGTGGCAAAGGCCCCTGAAACCATCACGGTTCACGCTCGGAATCCTGCCAAGACCGTGACTCTCGGCGGTCGAAAGACCATCTTCACCCCAGCGTACGGTTCGCCGAATGTCCTTGACCTTGAGGGCAAGCGGCGGAGTGCGACAATTGAGGATTTCGTCAATTTTGCAAAACTCGCCTACCAAGCCCCCGCAATGCATATGACGGGTGGAGTTCTTTGCGAGCCGATGGATATTGCGGTCCCGAAGCGTCACCTGCACATGAACTACAGTTTGATACGGTACTCCGACAAGCCATTTATGGGAGCGGTGACCTCATGCGAGAGGGCAGAAGACACGGTCGCTATGGCCAAGATTGTCTTCGGAGACGAGTTCGTTAACAACAACACTGTGATGGTGTCCCTTGCCAACTGCAATTCGCCACTCGTTTGGGACGAGACCATGCTCGATGCGGTCAAGGTCTACTCCGCAAACAACCAGGCCATGATTTTCGCCCCGTTCGTGCTTGGTGGCGCCAGCACCCCGGCCAGCACTGTGGCTGCAGTCGCGCAGCTTAATGCCGAAGCACTTGCTGGCGTTGCCTTTGCACAGCTGGTCCGGCCGGGCGCGCCTTGCATTTATGGGCAGTGGTTGGCGACCGTCTCAATGAAAAGTGGTGCGCCAATGGCAGGGACACCCGAGATCTGCCACATGAATTTGTTGGTGGGGCAACTGGCCAGACACTACAAACTGCCTTGGCGCTGTAGTGGCAGCAACACAAGTTCAAAGCTCGTCGATGCCCAGGCAGGCTATGAGGCCGCCCGCAATATGTACGGCGCACTTATCGCCGGTGCGAACTTTGTGCTTTCGTCCACCGGTTACCTCGAGGCAGCCCTGACCCAGAGCTACAGCAAGTTCATGCTCGATGCTGAGCAGATGGTGATGTTCTATAAGTTTGGACAAGGCATAGTGATGCGCGAGATGGATGAAACGCTCGATGCGATCCGACAAAGTGAGCCAGGCAGTCACTATCTTGGTACCGAACATACACTGAAGAATTTCGAGCAGGCCTTTTTCGTACCTGACTTGATGAACCACGACAGCTTCGAGCAATGGTCCGTCGCCGGGGCTAAGGACGCCAACGTTCGGGGGCGCGATGCAGCTGTGCGGGCCCTGAAGGAATATGAAGCACCACCCATAGACGAAGCAATCGACGAAGAGCTTCTTGACTTTATGAAACGTCGGGAACTCGTGATCGGTGACGCCGTACTTTAGGCGCTAGGGTAACACTGCGGATGAGCGGCGTCCACACAGCGAGCATCAGTGGACGCCACCCTCGCCTAGATCGTCGATCAGGTCGGGAGGGCGGATAAACCTATCCTCGAACGCTCGCCCAGCAATAGCCGAAATCGCCCCCAGGCTTTTCCGGGTTCGACAACAGCTCGGTCAGCCCCTGGCGAAAGGTATGGACGAATCCTGATGAACGCACCTCCCAATATGAATGCCATGAAGTCATTGTGCACGCCGGACGATCCGGCAAAGGGCGGCCGGCCAATTGAGCTGGTGGTTCTGGTATTGCCAGGATTCTCGCACTTGGCGCTTCACGCCTTCATCGAACCTTTCCGCATCGCCAATACGGTATCCAAGCTGGCCCTGTTCCGATGGCGGATCGCCGGATCCGACGCACGACCTGTCGAGGGGGCGAGCGGCCTTTCAGTTGCCGTTGACGTGACGGTAGACGAACTGAATTCCTGCTTAGGCGGCCGGGGGCCACATCATCTCGCAGTTTTCGCGGGCGAGCCGGTGGGCCGACGGCTGACACCACAATTCAATAATTTCTTGCGCACGATCGCACGCCGCGGGGTTCCGATATCCGCGGTTGGAACAGCGTCCTGGCTTCTCGCGCAGACCGGTCTACTGGCAGGCACACGCTGCACGATTCACTGGTCCCGGCTGGCTGCCTTCTCAGAAGTGTTCCGCCAGCCGCAGATCCGCGACGCTCTCTTTGTCAAGGATGGGCAGTTTTCGACATGCGCGGGGGAACTGGCGGCCTTCGACCTGGCCGTCGATCTGATCGCCGGCCATGTCGGCGGGTCAACCGCACAAGAGGTTTGCCGCTACGCCACCGTTGAGGGTCAGCGCTCAGGTTCCAACCGCCAGACCGGGCCGTCGGGTCTCGCCTTTGCCGGCGCAAGCGATAAACTTCTGATGGCTATGCGGCTCATGGAAGAGCATGTGGAGTACCCGCTGACCATGTCAGAAGTTGCGCAACGGGCCGGCCTGTCGCGGCGCCAACTGGAACGGTTGTTTGCAGCACACGTGCACATGCCGCCGGTCCGCCATTACCTCAGGATCCGCGTCGCCCATGCCAAGCGGCTGATCGAAGGCACGAGTATGCCCATCATCGATATCGCAATGGCCTGCGGGTTTTTATCCCCTTCACACTTCGCAAAGTGCTTCAGAACTTTCAACGGCCTCTCGCCGCAGCAGTGTCGCTCGACGACGCCGGCTTGGGTCGGACCCGGCCTCGGCTAGATCAAAGGCCAAACTAAAGGATTGTTGCGGTCAGTTCGTCTACCGTTTTGTTGGGTGCACGCCAATATCAAAAAGTGAGCCCTAGCTCCCCCGGTCAACCCGAAGAGGGTGTGTGGGAAGACATCGCGAACAGTTTAGTGCGCTTTGCGGCGCAGGTTCGTAAACGTCGCTCTTACGGTCTGAACGCGATACGAACCGTCGGTTCATTGGTCTAGCTAGGCTAGTGGAAGATAAATGGCGGCCTACTTTGCGTCATTACAATCTCAGCCTGCGCGATCTGGAGAGACGGTGGCCGAGCGCGGTCTGAGCGTGGACCATTCCACCGCGCATCACCAAGATGTGAGCTACGGCGATCGCCGTAGCAAGGTGAGCCGGCGGCGACGCCATTCGACGAACGCGACCGTTAACGGCGGCACGCGAGAATTGGCATCGCATGAGGTTATCGGCGCTGCTTGGGCGGTTGCCTGATAGCGCTGGCCAGGCGGAATCAGGGCGTCCGCCGTAGGCCAACGAGAGTCGAGGAGGCGCCGCATAGCGTGATCACGGAGATTGTCGATCCACGAAAGCAGTGGCTTTAGGTCGCTATTCGCCGTACTGGCGCTCCAGCGCGTTGGCAATTCGCTCGCAAAGCAATTCTAAGGTCACGACTGTGAGGTGGAGACCGGAGGCGAACTCCGTGTGTATCAACTAGGGTAATGACAATACCGCGGTCAGAGTACTCGGCGTAGGTCAAAAACATCGTTGATGGTGAAGTCTGGTATTTCACGAAGCCTCTTGGGGCGCTCATCCACCGGGTTCTCCTCCCCAAATTAGTGGCTTTCCGGGCAGGCCGAGCCTCATTCGCTGGAGTTCGGCGTAGCTCTCGGCAACGGGTTGAGCGTTGAATTAAATGTCGAGCCACTTTGCCATTTTCGACGACCTGGACAATCCACTGGCCGTCGACATTTTTCAATCGCACGTCATTCGGTTCGCCGGCAACCATATCCATCATCCGTTTCAGCCATCAAGAATGAGCAATGACAGTGGAAGTCCCAAGCCGCTGTATCGCTCTGTAGACAAACAATCTTCCCCCGGCGTGATATTCAAACCTAGATTTTCTCACAGCACGTGGTCGCTACTTCGATGGCAATCCATTCAATTCAGTCAGAATGCTCCACGCTCTACGCGACCTATCGTCGTCTTCACCGAAGTCGGCATCGACCACCTTCGGCATATCCTCGACGAGCGCAGGGCTGTGGGTCACGCACCGCCGAAACCACACCGCAGAAAACCGTCGCCCGAAATCATAGCCACCGCGGCCCTGGCCGAATGGTTACGTCTAAACCGCAATCCTTGGCCTTCCCGAGGCGACCGCCACCACATGTGCCTCGATGAATAAGCGCTGGCTTTCGACCGTGGAGACGCGGAATTCGGTGGTGACGTCGATCTCGGCGCTGTCGGTGCCTGCATCCCTGGCGCGCTCTGCAACGATGGCGCGGACATCGGCCTCGGCCGCTGCGATCGCCGCAGCCTCATCGAGGAAATCGCGAACCTTTCCGCCAGAAGCAAGCCGGAACAGCCCTTCCTTGGGTTGGCTGACCTGTGCTTCGGCCGACACCCGCACTTGGCCGACAACGGCGCCGAGCGCATTGGCGACGTCGGTATCCTCCGGCACCACGCAGTCATTGCCGACCAGTTCGGCTAGGCCGGCATAGTGCAGCGGCGCCGAGGCGCCGAGGCCGATGACCGGACGGTCGAGCGCGACGCCCAGGCGGGCGATGCCGGGATGGCCGTCGACGGCACGCTGCACCAGCGCGTGGGCCACCGTCGCCGCGCCGTCGAGCCCGTCTTCGGCAAAGGCAGTCTCCAAGATGTATTCGGCCGACCAGCGCGTCAGGGTTACCAGCACCCGTTCCGACAGTGCTTCCGGCGAAGGAGCTATGGGCTGGCCGCGACCGTCACGCTTGCGGGCGAACAGTTCTGCGCCGAGACGAGCCGCGATCGGATCCCAGTTCGCCTGCTTGCCCAGCACATGGGCGGCGTCTGACGGCGTGAACCCGGCGACATGCACCAGCCCGCGCGACACCAGCCGGTCGAGCGTCGCATTCTGGGCATTCGAGGTGAGCAGTTTGTCGAGAGCGACGGCCACAGCACCGATCGCCTCGTAGAGCCGCGCTTCCGGAGCGGTGAGGCCGGCGGCAAGCCTGTCCGGCACGCCGGTGCGCACCGCGAAGCGGCCGTCCATGCGGCCGGGGTTGGGCGCGCGCAGCTGACGTTCCAGTTCGACGGTCACCGCTCCGCCATGCGCCATGCCGGCCAGCGCCAGCGGCACGAGCCGGCGTGGCCCGAGCAAAATATTCGGGATGAGCGCGCCGTCCTCCAGCTTCACTTCCGAATCGCCGCCAAGGCCGAAAGTGCGCATGGCGACGGCCTCGACCATGGTGCGGAAGCCGCCGACGGTGGCCCCTTCCACGTCGAGCCGCGGCCGGCCCTTGTCGAGCACGGCGACATCGGTGGTGGTGCCGCCAATGTCGGACACGACGGCGTTGTCGAGCCCGGTCATGTGGCGGGCGCCGACCAGGCTGGCGGCCGGGCCGGAGAGGATGGTCTCGATCGGCCGTTGGCGGGCAAACGCCGCCGAGACCAGCGCGCCGTCCCCGCGCACCACCATCAGGGGTGCTGCGATTTTGCGCCGCTTGAGAAAGCCTTCGGTCGCCGCCACCAGCCGGTCGATCATCGAGATCAGCCTGGCGTTCAGCAGCGTCGTCAGCGCCCGGCGCGGACCGCCAAGCTTGGCCGACAACTCGTAGCTGGCGGTGACCGGCAGACCGGTCTTCTCGCGGATCAGCTTGAGGGCGGCCACCTCATGCGCCGGATTGCGGGTGGCGAAATAGGAGCAGACGGCAAAACCCGATACCGACGCGCCGAGTTCCGGCAAGGCCGCTTCGAGACCGGACAGGTCGAGCCCAGCGGTGTTGCCGTGGACATCGTGGCCACCGGGGCAGAACACCACCGGATCGGTGCCAAGCGCCGCCTTGAGCCCGTCGCGGGCGAGATCGGCCTCGGAGAAGCCGATCATGACCAGCGCCACCCGACCGCCCTGGCCCTCGACCAGCGCATTTGTGGCCAGCGTCGTTGACATCGACACCAGTTTTATAGCGGCTGGATCGGTGCGGGCCTTCTGCAGCACAGCGTCGACCGCTCCGGAAATGCCTACGGCGAGATCGTGCCTGGTGGTCAGCGCCTTGGCTTTGGCCAGCACCTTGCCCTTGTTCGGCCCGTGCTGCGGGCCTTCGGTTTCAGACCACAGCACGGCATCGGTGTAGGTGCCGCCGGTGTCGATCCCGAGGAACAGCGGCTTTGGCTTAGTCTTGGCTCTCATTGATGGCGGTTCGGCTGACGTCTGTCTGTTTCACGCCACAGCCGATGCGGAGCGACCTGCGCCTGCAAGAGCGCGAGGGTCGACACCATCGTGCGGCTCAAGGGCGGGCCAGGATGATCCTGGCGAGCTAGCGCCCCTGTCGCAACCCGTTCGAAGTCGCCAACGCACCACTATGGCTGCGGCTTCGTCAGCTTGGCCCGATACTCCTCGTCCAAGATGGCGGGCAGTGATATCTTCTTGGTTCGCGCGCCGTCGACGGAGATCATTTCACCGCTGACGAAACTGGAATCCTCACTCGCCAGCCATAGGACCGCATTGGCTATCTCCTTTGGAGCGCCAATCCTTCCCACCGGGTGAAGTTGCCCCAATTCCCGCTCGATCAAGCTTCGGTCCGGGTGCATCTCGACATAGGCCCGATTCAGCTCGGTATCGATCCAACCGGGGCAAACGGTATTGCACCGAATACCATCCGGCCCGAGGTCAACTGCCAGTCCCAGCGTAAGGCCGTGCACGCCGGCCTTGGTGGCCGCGTAGGCAGTATGCCATGGGTTGACCATATAGCCCTCGACCGACCCGATGTTGACGATCGTGCCCGAGCCGATACGCCTCATTTCCGGGACCACATACTTGGCCATCAAAAACGGGCCGCGGAGGTTGACCGCCATAAGCCTGTCCCAATCCTCGGCACTCTGTTCGTCAATGGACTTATGCATGACTACGCCGGCATTGTTGACCAGGATGTCGATCCTGCCGAACTTCTGCAGGACCTCGTCCACGAATGTGCGTATTGAGACCTCTTTTTTGACGTCAAGAGACATAAAGGTCAGCCTCTCGACGCCGCCGGACTCGGCGGAGCGCTTGTCAAGAAAATCGCCGACGACAACCATGGCGTCTTCATCAGCGAGCCTCTCAGCAATTGCACGCCCTATGCCTCGATTGCCACCGGTGACGATGGCGACTTTGCCTGATAGCCGACTACCCAAGAATTCCTCCTATCCTGCCGTGAAGCCGCCATCTATTGGAACAGCAAC
Source organism: Mesorhizobium sp. M0618 (assembly GCF_040320765.1). NCBI lineage: Bacteria > Pseudomonadati > Pseudomonadota > Alphaproteobacteria > Hyphomicrobiales > Phyllobacteriaceae > Mesorhizobium > Mesorhizobium sp. M0618. The sequence goes on from NZ_JAMYQH010000037.1 coordinate 38,748, forward strand.
CCCCGTGATGTGCCTGGCTTCCTCGCTCGCGAGGAAAAGCGTCAGACTTGCGATATCCTTCGGCGTCGCCACGCGACCTTGAGGTATTGAATCGATGTTCCTCTGGAGGACCTCGTCGGCAGTAACCGGCTGGCTGTGGGCCGACACAAGCATGGGCGTATCCACGGCGCCAGGGCAGACCGCATTGATGCTGATTTGCTCTTTGGCGTGATCGAGCGCCATGGCTCGTGTCAACAGAACGACGGCGCCCTTCGACGCGCAATAGGCAGCCAGCCCGGGACAGCCAACCAACCCCACATTCGAGGCTATGTTGACAATGCTGCCGCCGCCGCTTTTCCTCATGGCCTTCACCGCGGCGCGGCTGAAGTAGAACACACCGCTGACATTGGCGTCGAAAGTCTGGCGCCAATCGTCATCCGTGGTATCGACGGCGCTTCCACGCCGGATGATCCCGGCGCTATTCACCAGGACGTCGACCTTTCCGAACCGCTCTACGCTGGAATTAACCACGTGGTCGGCGAAGGCCGAGTCAGCGACATCGCCGAGCATCAATTCGGCCGGACAATCGAGTTTCTGAACCGACTCCAAGGCTCTTTTGCCCCGCTCCCGATCCCGGCCGACCAAGACGAGTGACGCCCCTGTCGCGGCGAAGGCCTCTACAACGGCCTCCCCTATTCCCGACGTCGCGCCAGTAACGATAACCACCTTCTTGGAATCCGTCATAGTTTAAATTGCCCAGTAAAAGTGATGAGGCTTGGCGGTTAATTCCGGCGGCCTGCTTGGTGATCTATGCCGGCATACGGCCTGTTCGCAAGCGTCCAAAAAGTCATGCGGCGGACAAGCTGAAGTCATGACCGCGTTGGACGTCGATGGCGATTCCATGGCAGCCAGGCCTCAGGAGAGATCAGAGACAGATATGGCGTTGGGGCCGGCTCCGACCGAGGTGAAACTGATCCGTAAACATGGTCATGACCCTTGGTTATCCGGCCCACTACTAATACTCATTTGAAGTTCGATCAGGCGCCGTCTAGTATTCCTACATCGCAGCTTGGCAGGCATTGCAAGCACGACGTACTAGGGCTCAATAAAGGATAACACATCCGTTTCGTCAGGCTCGGATGGCTCAGGATGCCTTGCGCGCGCGGAGGGGAACGAAGTCACGCCGAGCGGAATGTCGCAGTGCCGTTGAGCGCTTTTTACTTGGGGGCCGTCGACTTGCCTGAGCCGCCCTTGCCGACAACAACGCGAAAGGGTTAAACGGAAAATCCAGCAGGCAATCTCGCACATGGATTGGGTCACGGTTATTGGCTACTTCGCAGCTCTATGCTCGATGACCAGCTTTACCCCGCAAGTCTGGAAGATCATCAAAACCCGGGACACGAGCAGCATTTCAGCACCGATGTACGGCATCTACGTGCTGGGACTTGCGTTCTGGCTGATCTTCGGAATTCTGAAGAACGAATGGCCCCTTATCATCACCAACGGAGTGTGCCTGGTGCTTTCGGCCTTCATTCTCGTCATGACGCTCCTTCCTCGCGCGAAGAAGGATGCCGTCGCGGACGTTCTTGACCCGGCCACCTCAAGCACCGAGCGGTCGGTCGGGCGATCTCGTTTGGCCGATCCAAAGATGAAACGGTCGAAATGAGGCGCATCGCAACCTTCAATGTGAATGGCGTCAATGGCCGGCTTCCCGTGCTCCTGAAGTGGCTCAGTGAAACCGACGACGACATTGTCTGCTTGCAGGCGTCGAAGACGTCGGAGCGGGTATGTCCGGCAGCCGTGCCTAATGATCTTGGCCTTCATACCGCCGGTTTGGAAGCGTCCAAGGAGTTATTCGATGGCAAGCCTGAAGTTATGGCGCTGGACATCGATAACGGCCTCGCGCAGCCTTTTACGCCCCTTGGACATGGTCATGACTCCTGGTTATGCGGCCGGCCAACTAATACTCATTTGAAGTGCGGTGCGCCGCTGCCTATAGCTCACGACCGTAGCATTTCTGCGGGGCTAATCAGCAGCATAGCTGCAACGAGTACGAGGGCTCTATGACGAATTCCAAATTGGGATCACGAGGTCCGGATGAACTCGTACTCCACGACAACTGGAGCGACTTGCGGCAGTTTCGACCAATGCCGGATATCGACTTTAAAAGGCTCGATGGATACCGGAAAGAGCGGTTAAGAGCGGCAATGCGCCAAGCTGATGTCGCAATGTGTGTCCTGGTGAGCCCCATTACCATTCGCTATGCGGTGGACTACAATGCATACCCTTTGTTTCAGTCGCATATTCCCGTCACATACCTCTTTTTGCCTCTTGATGGGCCAATCACCCTTCATCAGGGTATTGGCAACGCGTGCTCTGCAGACCGTGTAAGGCACGGAAGGCCTATTTCGTTTTTTGAAGGAGGCAACGAAGTGGCGGACGGCGCCAGGCTCCTCGCCGACGACATCGTTGGGTTCCTAAGCGAAATCGGTACCGCCAATCGCAAAGTGGCGGTGGAGTATGTGAACCCGAGCATAACCCAGGCTTTGCTGCAGCGCGGTCTAGAGGTAATTGATGCGGTGGACATCGTGGAAGGGGCGCGGGTCATTAAATCGGATGACGAGATAGCGTGTATTCGCTGGGCCTGCGCCGTCGCCGAGCACGGCATTGCGCACATGCAGGAGAGCATGGGGCCAGGCGTAACGGAAGTGCAGCTTTGGGGACTTCTCAACTACACCAACCTCGCCAACCAGGGCGGCTGGCATGAGGGACGAATGTTAGCTTCCGGGCCGCGAATTAATCCGTGGCTCCAGGAAGCCACCCAACGAGTCATCGAGGAGGGAGACCTGGTGGGATTTGACACCGATATGGTCGGGCCATTTGGGTATTTCTGTGATGTTTCACGGACATTCTACTACGGAAAGAACCCGCCTAGTGCGCGCCAGCGCCAACTGTACCAACTGGCGTATGACGAATTGCAGACCAACATGAAGCTTATCCGACCAGGCGTCAGCATGAAGGATCTGCAAGCTTCAGCTTGGCCAGTGCCCGACGAATTTCGGGAGCAGGCTTACCCCTGCGTTATCCACGGAGTTGGGATGTGCGATGAATATCCGCAAGTCAAACCATCATTCCGTGGTGCGGTAGCGTACGACGCGACACTCGAAGCAGGCATGGTAATATGTGTTGAAAGCTATATTGGCGCCGTCGGCGAACGAGACGGAGTGAAGCTTGAGGAGCAATTGCTCCTTACGTCCGACGGCTACGAGTTGCTTTCGAACTATCCTTTTGACGAACGTCTCCTGAGTTAGGACCTGGTTCGACTCCCAATCGCGTGAATCAACGGCCATGCGGCAAAACTCACGAAGGCAAGGCTACGCCAATGATCTACGACTGCGGCACTACGGACCGACCGAGGAAATGAAGGACAGGAGGCGAGCGGTTGCTCGGGATAGCGTGCCGCTTTTCGAAAATACGGAGATTAAACTAATCGGCTTCTGGACCTCGGAGGAACGAGGGGGGGGGACAAGAGCTCATGTATCGCAAAATCTTGATCGCGGGGGATAACGGCACCGTTGCGTTCCAACTGAGCGACGCTTTTGTCAATGAAGGCGCGAACGTCATGTCCGATGGACACGATCGAGGACGCTCTCGACGTGATCATGATAGAGCGCAATTCGCATCACAGACGGTCAAATCTCGCTTCCACCGGGCCCGGCCTTGGTTTGGAGATCGTCGAGGCAATGTTCTGTTATCAACCTGCTCGGCAGAGAGCAACGAAGGAGCAAGCCATGCCCGTAATCCATATCGAAACGTTCAAGTCTGATGACGATAAGAAAGCACAATTGGTGGCTGAGATCACAAAGCTGTTCTGTGACAAGATGAACTTAAGGCCAGAACAAATCCATGTGGTGTTCGATGAGTATGAGCCTAACAACTGGGCGACCGGCGGCAAGCTTTGGTCCAGGATGTGATGGGGCCGGCTATCTCTGCGACCTGCGGGTTAATCTATTTCCGGTGAGGAGATGTTGGGGCAAAGGGCGAATTCGTCTTAAAGTGCGCCCGGGACGCGCGGTAGTGCTGGAAAGGTCGTCCTGAATGCCTTGCGCCCGCGAACGTTCTTGCGCGTGGTGGCCGTGGCTTTACTTAATGGCTGCGGATTTGCCTGAGCCGCTTCTGCCGCGACAACCGCCCGAAAGCTCAGCCGGAAGACCAGCAGGCTGGCTCAGCGAAACCGACTGCGACATCGTCTGTTAGCAGAAGCTGAAGACGTCGGAGCGGGTCTCCGGCGGGCCAACGAAAAATGATCTGAGTCTTCATCGATAACCTTGGAGCGCCTTGAGCACCACACATCCATGAAAGGAAGTGCCATGATCCTCATCACCGGAGCCTCGGGCCAGTTGGCATCGCAGATCGTGGCACGGGCGCGGCAGAAGTGCATTGCGATTCTCACCGGCAGCAGAGCAGCCACTGCTGACCGGCACATAGACTTCGACAGACCTGAAGCGCTTGACTTCGCCGGGGTTGAGACCATGTTGCTGACTTCGGCCGGCTCTGCCGAAGACGATAGCGTGATGCGTCGGCATGGTGTCGTTCTGGCTGCTGCCCGCGCGCAGCGGGTGAAGCACGTCGTTTATACGAGTCACCTGTGCTAGCGATCATCTCGGCTTTGCCCTGGCTCATCGCTGGACCGAGCGCTAGCTTCGGGCAAGCCGCATGTGCTGGACCATCCTTCGCAACGGTCTCTATGCAGAACTGATTGGCGCTCTCGCCGCGCCGCGCGGCGGGGTGATTGCCACGCCATTTGGCGAGGGTCGGATTTCCGCAGTCGCAAGAGCGGATCTGGCCGAAGCGGCGCTTGCTGTGCTGGGCGATCCGGCTAGCCATGCCGGCCGCTGCTACGAGTTGTCGGGAGCTATCGCATTTTCGATCCCGGATCTCGCGCAGAAGATAGCAGCCACTTATGAGCCGAGCAGCTTTGGGGAGGAGCGCGCGCGGCTTTCGTCCCTGCCAACTGTTCGCCTTCCAGCCGCCGATGCTGATGTCCATTTCGTCCGCCGCGGCGGCCGGATTCCTGGAAACACATGCAACAGATCTGATGGAGCTGGTGCCTATGCCGCTAGACGCGCTAGAGATTGCCTGCGCCGTCGCTCGGCAAGCGGCACAAATGGGTCGCGTCCCGACGTTTCAAGGAGTTAATCGAGTGGGGGTGTAAGCGGGGCATTTTACCGGTAGTCAGGCTTGAGCGGTTTACCTAACGGTCCGGGAGGGGCGATATCGGATAGTTCGATCTCGTAGCCCACGCGACAATTGATTTCAACACTATATGTCCCACGGCTCGGCACTGCTTCGCTGCCCAGGCCGATAAGGAGGATCTTCATTGATTTCAGACAGCCAATTGCTTGCTCATCGCGAGTCTGCACTCGAAGAGACGAGGGTTGGCGCGCCTTCCATCCCATTGAACCCATTCTTTGGCGTGGGACCTATAACCGACGCGACGACCGACGAGGTCGACAGCCGGCTGCGCCGCTACGAGTTTGATCGCTGGATCGAGAGCACCTATCGCAAATTCGACGACACCGGAAAAGACGTCGGAGCGTTCACCACGGCGGAACTGTCGCGGAGCATGCATCGCGGTTATCCGGCCGACAAGATCCTTCTGGACATGATGCGGGCGATCCATCGCTACTTCGAGTTCCCGAAGTCGAACCGCATCGCCGTGGGCCTTGGTGGCGGCCATAGCGGTTATACGGTCTGCGTCCAGCATCTCCTGAACGCGAATGACCCGAACCAGCGCGTTTACGTCGACACGCCGCGCCCCGAAGGCAGGCGATGCCGACACCTCGGGCTTCTTCCGCCAGTCGTGGGCGACCCAGCTCATCAAAATGCACCGCTTTGCCGAGAAGGGCGACGAGAGCCGCATCCATTTCGCTCGGAAGGAAGGCGAGATCCCATCTGCCAAGACTCTTGCCGACCTCGGCATTTCTGTCTTCGTCGGCGTCGGTCACGAGACGACGGGCGCGAACTCCTACACCAACGAGGAAATCCACGAACTCTTGACCTGGCTGGACGGTGATCCGGAAAACCGGCACGCCGTCTTTGACGCCACCTCCATGCTCGGTGCGATGCCATGGTCGCCCGAGACTGTACGGGCAGTCATGGCCAAGTGCTGCCTCTTCATGCCGTTCCAGAAGGCGATCGGCGGCGTCTCCGGCTATTTCGTCGCTGCCTTCACGCCGGCGGCCCTCGCCCTCATCGAGCGCAACCAGAGCAATCCATGCTGGGCCATTCCGCGCCAGCTGAAAATCGCGCCGCCGCTCGATCCCAAACAGCCGCTCAGCAGCAAGCGGTCCGTCGATGCCGGCCCGTTCTACGACGCGCAGGAAGATCGGATGCTCGGCGGCGTCATCAACACCTACAGCGCACTCGCCTTTGCCGAAACGACGTTCGGCCTCTTGCAGACCGAGCGGCGTATCGGTTCCGTTATCGAGCTCAACAAGCGCTCGGCCGCCAATCGCGAGGTCGTCAACGAATGGGTCGACCGCAACCCATTGTTCAGCCTCGTCGTCAGCGAGGAAGAGCGACGCGGCGCCGCCGTCACGCTCCTGAAGGTCAATGACGGTGCCATCTCATCGTCGGACCTGCACGCCCGCATTATCGCGCGCTCGAAGCAGTTGCTCGGCTACGAGGGCATCACCCATCCGAACGGCGAGCACGAGAGGGGTCTCGATGCCGCCCGCTATGTCAACGCCTTCCCCGGGATGCCCGGCGATTATCGCGCCTGGGTCGGCGGCATTCGTGAGCCGTCCGACATCACGGCGCTGCTCGAAAACCTGAAATACGCCTATCTCCGCGCCAAGATCGTAGTGCTGGAGGAAGAGCTGGAACGGCACGGGAGCAAGGTCGACTATGCCCTGTCCAGCGCCGATGCCGGCGAAGGCGTGCGTGAAGGGACTGTCAAAGTGCTGATTGCCGACGCCATCGGCCTGCGCTTCGGTGCTGATGGGCGCCTCGATCATAGCGAGCTTGCCGCCTATATCGGCGAGAAGGGCGGGGTTTTCCACGAGACCTCGATCAAGGCGGCGAATACGGCCGACGACGGCCGGATTCATTTCTTCTACCAGCCGCACCTCAGTACCGCCGATGAAATTCTCGCCGAAGCCGGCGACGGCCGATACGATGCGGTCATCGCCGCCGCCACCTTCATTCCCGCCGGCGCAAAGTTCCGTCTCGGCGGCGTGCGCATCGGCACTGGAACCGGCAACATGGGGTCCACCTCATGGGGCGGGACAAACGGGGAGCACGGAGAAGCACCACTCATGAACACCCCCGGCATCAACAGCCGCGCGACGGCGCAGATGGCTATCAAAGCTCTGCTCAAGGTCATGCCCGACCTTCCGGTCGACGCGCTGCACGACAGGGTCGTGAAAGGCGACTTCGACACCGGCAAGAACCTTGCAGAATATCCGACCGAAAAGCTCGAAGGCAAACGGATAGCGATCCTCGGCTATGGCGATATCGGCCGGGAACTAGGCCGGATCGCCAAAGCCTTCCATATGAATGTTGTGATTTATGCCCGTCCGGCGCATCGCGACAATATCCTTGCCGAAGGTTACGACTATGCGGAAACGCCTGTCGCCGCCGCCAGCGGCGCGGATGTACTCTCCGTGCATCTCGGCCTCGGCCGGCAGGATCTGGCCACGGGCGCCTTCTCAAATGCCGGGCTGATCGATCGCAGCGTCCTCACCGCGCTCAACGATCGAGCCGTGCTTCTCAACTACGATCGCGGCGAACTCGTTGACGTTGCCGCGCTCGACGAAGTGCTCTCGTCGGGCAAGGTCCGGCATGCCGCCATCGACGCGGATATCTTCAAGGGTGCCGAAGGCGTGACCGGCCCGATGAAGCCCTATCTTTCGCTGCTGCCGAAGCATGCCGACAAGCTGGAGCTTCTCCCGCATGCGGCCGCCGACCCGGGTCGCCGGCACCAAGCAGGCTGTCGACCAGCTGGTCGATGCGATACGCTATCGTTTGGTCACCAACCTCAAGGGTGATCTTCCGGGCGGATACATCTCCAATGGATCTAAATCGCCGGTCGGAATCGCCCAGGTTACACGTAGCGACGTCGCTCGACTGGCCGAAAATACCGAATTGCTTGCGGAACTTCGGACCGCGAGCGAAGCGATTACCTCTGTGATCGGCGCGCTCAGTGCGATCAATGATGCCGCTCATCGCGAACGCGTTGTCGATCGTTACCGCGCTTTACTGGCCACGAGCATCTTGAAGCAAAAGCTGCTGTTGGATGGTGCCGGGCTCATCGCCCCGCCGGCAAAGCTTTAATCAGCCTACGCAACGTCTGGCTTGATTAATACCAAGCCAGATTTTTCAACATTGGAGGGAATGCTTTCGGAGAGGCGATGGGTTGAAAGGCTGACCTCCTGAGCACCGGCGGCCCCAAGGCGGGAGTCAAGGTGAAGAGCGTCGCCAAACTGGTCGACAAGCTCAAGAACGAGGCCGGAGTATTGTAAGCCCGTGCCCCCGAAAGGTGCAGACTTTCGGGACAGGATCACGGGCACAAGGAATTTGAAGGAAGCGAAGAATGGCAATTCTCCTCATCGCCGAATACGATACCCAGACTCTGTCGGATCAGGCCGCCAAGGCGCTGTCGGCGGCATCGAAGATCGGCGCGGACGTGGACGTGCTGGTCGCCGGTAACGGCGCCAGGGCTGCCGCGGACGCCGCCGCGAAACTCGCGGGCGTGCGCAAGGTGTTGCTCGCGGAAGCCGCCGAGCTGGAATACCGGCTGGCCGAACCGCTGGCGGCAACCATCGTTTCGCTCGCCGGCGGCTACGACACGGCCATCGCGCCGGCGACGACCTTCGGCAAGACGTGATGCCGCGACTCGCGGCCCTGCTCGACGTGATGCAGCTGTCGGCGATCATCGAGGTGGTCACGCCCGACACGTTCAAGCGTCCGATCTATCCCGGCAACGCAATACAGACGGTGCAGTCGACCGACGCCAAGAGGGTGATTACAGGGCACGGACCGCAAGGTGGCGCCCTCTACATCGCCTGCGGCGTATCCGGCGCCATCCAGCATCCTGCCGGCAAGAAGGATCGGAAGGTCATTGTCGCCTTCAACAGGGACGGGAGGCGCCGATCTTCGAGGTCGCCGACTACGTCCTCATCGGCGACTTCTTCCTCATACTCCCAGAACTCGAAAAGGCAATATGATCAGTGACATCAGGCAACAAAAGAGCAAACGATTTGAAGAACGGCATTCGCGGAATCGTATTTTCTTTGGCAATTTGCACAGCGCTATTAGGGATAATTATGGCTATATTATATTAAGTAATTCTACACGGACAATTCTTATTCGGAGTATACTTATTTAGATCGAGGGCATCCTAAATAAAACAAAGGGAGAAAAAGTGAGATTTGGCTCAAGCGGTGCGACTGATGCCCTCAGATAAACGGTGTCTGCGGCCTCGGCGTCGAGATGCAGATCGCCGATTTCACCGCGCGCTCTATAGACGTTGCCGTGCCAGCGGTACAACTTGATGCGGTCGAACGTGCCGGCCATTCCGATACCGGCCTTGCGGTCATGGTGCTGGAGTGCTCGCTGCCGGGTCCGATCATTTCGGCAAGGCAGTCCACAAAAGCGGCCTGCCTAATGGCGTCAGCGCATGGCTGGTTCTTTGGGGCTCTGAAGCGATCATTGCCGTATCGACCAAACGGCAACTTAATCCGTGCTCGCCGATGCCGGGCGTCGTCTCGGCGCTTTCGGTTGCCGCCGGTCAGGCTGTGAAGGCCGGTGATGTGCTGCTTTCCATCGAAGCGATGAAGATGGAGACGGCGCTCATGCCGAGCGCGACGGGACGGTCGCCGAGGTGCTGGTCAAGGCCGGCGATCATATCGTGCCAAGGATCTGCTCGTTTTTGTTGAGGCTGCACGCCCATTACTTTGGAAGCTCTCGGACTCCCACATAACCTGTCCCAATCTCCGTCCAATCGCTAAGAACCTTACGGCTCCATCCACCGGAAGCAGGGTCCAGCGTTCGAAATAGCTTGGCCAAGGCCAAGTGTCCCTCGGCTATTGTTCGCCATGGGCAGCGCCTGGCATTCCGACGTCACGCAGGCACATCTGTTGGGGCATCGTCCTTTCTCCTGTTCCGCTCAGTATGGGCACGACTTGCCCCATAGTTTTTCTCTCTTAGGGCGACGCCGCGGAACGACGACTGAAATGAGGAGAGCCCGAGGCCAGAACGGCAAGAAGGCTGGCTAGGAAGACACCGAACGCAGGGTCAGGTTTTACAAATGCTTCGGTTAGTCGTGGCACATCTCTCATCAGTACAACCCTACCGCCGAAATAAATAGTCGAAACGATTATCGCCATTTCCCTCGTGCTGCCGCGTTCAACCGCTGCCGCCAAGACCTGCCTTGTCCGCTCCGCGATTCTCGCTCCGAGCTGCCCAAACCTGATCTGTTGTACTGGAATGCTTCGCCGATTAAAGGTGTGGAAACAAACTGCCGTCGAAGATCTGATCGAGGTTCTTTGCGACATAATCGGGAGCGCCGTTCTCGTCTTGACGCAACTCGCCGCGGTTGTTGAGGCCAGTGGTTACCAGAAGTGCGTCGAGCCCGGCCGCCTTTGCGCCCTTGATATCAGTATCAACCTGATCGCCGATCATCAAAAGACGGTCGGTACCGGCCCGGGCGACGCACTCTTCGAAAATCGCTCTTCCTGGCTTGCCCATAAACTCTACTGAGATTGGAGGGGCTCCGAATGGCGCTAGTCCTGCCTGAAGCATTGGCCCTATTATGCTTGGTCCAAAGACGAGTGAGCCGTTCTTGCTAGGATAAATGATGTCCGCGTTCACCGCTATGATATCGGGCATTTCGCCCGTCTCGACCAGTTTGCGTTGAAAGGTGGACAGGATGTGATCGGCAGCCCGTTTAAAATCGAAACCTTCATCATCGAGCACTACGAGTGTGTCGAATGTCTCGGCCGTGTCAGCGCAATGAAGATTTGGATGCTTGCCGAAGATCTCGTGCGCAGCGTGTGCACTGCCCACATACGAAACTAGCCGCCCGGCCGCCAGCTCTTCGAGCACGCTATGTCGCGCAACACCTCCCGCGGACACGATACGGTCGACCGCCGGAATCGGAAGTCCCGCGCAGCGGAGACGTGCGAATATCGTTTCATCCGATCCACTGCTGATATTCGTCACGATGTAGTATGGCTGACCGGACATATTAAGCCGGGCCAAGATATCAGCAGCACCGGGGAGCGCTTCATTTTCGCTGATCAGGACCCCCATCGCGTCGAAAAGTATCGCGTCATAGCAATCTGCCAGTGTCTGAGGAGGACGCTCGAGCGTTGGTGGGCTGTCGAGGGCCGTGGTCAGAGCACAGGCCGACTCCGTCCCTGGCTGAACCGCACGCGTCTTGAACGGCGCAAAGTAGCCTTGATAAGCCTCTTGCAACGGTCTGATGCGCCAGTCGTCGCGTGTGATCTTGCCGCGGCAGTGTCGGGCGCCACACTTACAGCCGGAAAAGCCGCCTGCCGGAGATCCGGTCATTGCGTAATCAGGAGCTCGACGGGCCCCTCCTTGCTCGCAACGATATGTTGCATCGCCACAAGCGTGAGTGCATCAGATAGGCCGACAGTCGGTTCACAGCTATGATTGATTGCTCCGATCCGTGAGATCTCATCAGCGTTTTCGGGGCAAACGTACAAGCGCGGGTGAGCCTGATGGCCGAACCTGCCCACCTTCGCCACATAGGCATCGATAGAATCGGCTGGAACAAGGCGGCCACCGAACCGTCCAATGATTTCGCCCTTGCGGACGGACCTTATCGCGAAAAGGCCATGTCCTGTGGGGTCAACGCTGCGTTGCATCCTGACAACTCCTGGCCCATTTGCGCGCTGGGGCAGAATCTCCTGCCGGCAGTTGGACACGAAAGGACACACTTGCAGTATGTTCGAGTAGATCAGCCGCCTCTGTTGAGTATCATTGGTCATGACATCATCCCTGAACAAGCTCTCTGTCACGCACACTTATTGCGTCGGGGGTATGCTGGCCTCGCACGTCTCGCTGTAAGCCCACGCCAGCCACTCGCATAAAATCGACAAGTCATCTGCCTCAACCGTAGGCCCCGCCCATATCCGGAATCCCGGTGGCGCGTCACCGTAGCTCCAGATGTCAAAAGCCGCGTCTTCGGCTTCTAGCAGACGGATCATCCCCGCAATGATTTTACCGTCATCCTCTTTCGCGCCGGCAGCGAGCTGCTCTCGTACAAGCCGAAGAGTAATTGAACAGGTGGAGCGTGCTGCCGGATTAGTGCAAGTCCAATCAATCCAAGGAGTAGAGTTTACCCAGTCGGCCATCACAGCATAGTTATTGGCAACCCTGTTCAGAAGCGCGGGTAGTCCGCCGCACGCTTCGGCCCAGTCGAGCGCAGAGTGGATATCCTCGACGGCGAACATGCTGGGGGTCGAGATCGTCCGGCCGACAAAGAACGCTTTGTTCACAGATCCGTCGGGGTTGTGCAGTCTCATGAGCCTGGCTACGGGCTTACGGCCGCTGGCTTTCAGCCGTGCCTGGGCTCGAGGCGAGAGCGCGATCATGCCGTGGCCGCCTTCGCCGCCAAGCGCCTTCTGCCACGACCAGCACAGAACATCGATCCGATCGAAGTCGATGTGCCTGGTAAATGCTGCCGAGACGGCATCTGCGATCACAAGCCCGGCACGGTCAGGAAGAATCCAGTCAAGATCCGGTGGACAAACGCCGCTGCTGGTGCCGTTTAGCACTAGAACGATGTCGTGATTGGGGTCGATCCCGCTAGTGCTCGGAAAATCTCCGTAAGCACAAATGTGCCGGCTTTGGGGGGCAAGCGCCAACGTGTCGATCTCATTTGCCCAATACTGCGAGAAGCTGTCTGACAAGAATGTCTCGACTGGAAAAGGGCCGAGTAGATTTTGCAAGGCCATGCTGCAGGCCCCAGTGCCCGAACCGGGCACGATACCGCAGAGCCAGCTATCAGGCAGCTCCAGCAAAGAGGCCATGCGCCTGATTACCCCTCCTAGCCTTTCTGCTCCCTCGGAGCTCCGGTGACTTCGTCCAACATGGCGCAGCATAGTTGGGTGCACGCTCCAACCAGGATGTTTACGGCAAGGGCCTGACGCAAACCGCGGATCCGACGGGAGGACCGATGGTTTCACGACCGCATTTGGGAGAGTCATGGCTTCCTCCAAATTGGGAAAAAGGGGCACCTCAACGGAGATATCTGCGATCAGGCGATATCCTGCGCCATCAGCGCCGACAGCTTTTCATTGGCAAAACTCATCCGTTCATCGGCGCGGAGGTCCGAAAGGCGCCTGATAATCGCGGCGTCAGACAATGCCCCGCCTTCACGTAGCTTTTGAACATAGGACGGATGGATAAAGTTTGAGCCCGCGAATTGATATGCCGCGCTGCTACCCCAGCCATACCGTTTGCGAAGCGGACCGAAGTGACGCAGGACGTGCTCGAGGAGTGCCCGTTCCTTGGATGTTTCGAGGCGAGTGAGAATCGGTAGGAGCTGCTCACTAGCCGTATTTCCTGCCCCGCGGCCCATGCCGCCCATGGTGCAGTCTATCCAGGTCGCTCCCGCCATCGCGGCGGCCACTGAATTGACCAGTGCATATCCGCGGTTGTCATGGCCGTGGAATCCAATGTCAGGCTCAATTCGATCCGCAAACCGGCCGATAAATTCCTGAACGCGAGTCGGCTTCATAGAGCCAAAGGAATCGGCAATATAAAGCACGTCGATGGTGTCGATCTGCTTTACCTCCTTTAGGCACATCTCAACTTCTGCAGCATTTGCTGCATCGATCTGCATGAGATTCAAAAACACACGGAAGCCCCTGTGAGACAACTCAGCGCAAATGTTCCGGCAAGCAGCCAAGTTGCTGTAATGCGCCGCCACGCGGACGGTCGTGATATGCCCTGGCACTAGTCCTTCTGTCAGGCGGAGCACGGCAAGGGGTATAGGCAGTTCGCTCGCAATCACATCCTTGGCATCGATCATCACGCATGCCTTGACCAGGAGACCAGCAGCCACCTGTTCGGCCTTAGAGCTCGTCACACTGGCGAAATATCCGTGGCTCTCAGGCTTTCCGGCGAGCCCCAGCTCGACCATGCGCACTGGGAGAGTGTTGATAGTAGCGACATAGTCCGACACCAGTTCCGGCGCGAAATCCCAATTTGTGTAGTAGCCACCGTCGCGCAAGGTGCAATCTAGGAAGTTCATTTCGTCTGGCATTGTGTCTAACATTGCCTAGCCTCCTCCAAATACCGCCACAACATCGAAGCATCCTGCATCAGCTCGCGGCGTAGCCCCCATCGACATAGAGAATCTCGCCTGTTACGAACGATGCAGCTGGGCTCGCGAGGAAAATATAAGGCCCGAAATATTCGGACAAATTGCCGCGGCGTCGCATCGGAGTGAGTTCCATTGCGCGGCGCTGATAAGGGCTATCGAGATTAGGATGCACCCCATCCATGAAGTTGTTGATGAATCCAGGTGCGACTGCGTTTACACGAATACCCTTGTTGGCCCATTCTACCGCCATGGTGCGAGTCAGTTGATTGACGCCACCCTTGCTCGCAGCATAGACAGTCAGGCCCGGTATGCCGAGCGAACTGGCGACCGAAGAAGTCATGATGATGCTGCCGCCGCTTTGATCCAGCATTGCTTGGGCGGCAAACTTGGCACAATAGTAGTAGCCACGCAGATTGGTATCGAGAATTTCGTCCCATTCCAGCTCTTCATATGAATGCGCTGGCTTAATGATGTCGGTACCTGCGTTGCAGACCATCACATCGATCTGCCCAAACCGGTCGACCGTGCTACTGATTAGTGCCTTGCAATCGTCGTGCGACCGCACATCAGCGCGGATAGCCGTCACGTTGATCCCTTGGCCCGCAAGTTCGGCCTCTGCTTCGGTCAGCTCTTCAATATTGTGCGAGGAAAGGACTATCTTGGCACCCAACCGTCCAAAGCAGGTGGCGAGCGACTTCCCTAGACCGCGGCTCGAGCCTGAAATGCAGACTACCTTACCATCAACTCCGAAGAGCTCCTGGTATCCTTCTGCGCCAATTGCAGAATTATGCGTTGTATCAGACATGATATATTACCCAATCCAGCTATGATTCTGGCCTTAGTTCAAGTCATGGTCATCGTTGTGCAGGCAATATTAGCGTGATGCAGATCGCAAGAGCGGCGATGCTTGCGACAGTAAAGTAAACACCTTGGAAAGGCCCAACGCTGTTTTGAAGATAGCCGCCCGTGAATTCCCAAATGTTACGCCAAACCCTAGAGAGATGTTGGCGATCGCGAATATACTCGTGGCGTTTTCAGGCCTGGCCGTCTTGCTGATGTAGGCCGGGATTAAGCCACAGACTGCATAGGAGGCCAGACCGGAGCAAATTGCCGCCAGCTGTAGCATCAACGCATTGTCCTGAAGCGCGATGAACGCGCCACCCGCAATGAGCACACCATAGGAGAAGAAGACATTGCGATGCTCCTCCGTCGTCCCAGTCTGGCTCATCTCGAACTTCACAACCGCCATCGGCAGGCTGACGACAAGGCGCTCCTTGAATGAAGCTTCAAGCCGGTAAATTCGGCCACCATCCGTCGCTTTGCCGGCTTCTCCAATCTTCACCGTGGCGCGACCTGCCCCGAAAAGACGCGTGCCAAGGTCAAAGTCGCCCTCAATGCATTGGTTTTCCGGCACAAGCCGTGTACGAGTGATGTGAACTCCACTTGGTTCAAGCTTTCGGACAGCACTGCGAGGGTTGAGGATCATACCTCTCGCGGTCGCCTCCTGCTGTTCTACCGCGTTGCAGGCCTCGAGAGCGCAGATACCCGGATCCCCCGAGACCCGCTCCACGTTAGCAATGCTGGACATGTTGAGGAGTCCATAAGGCCCGCTCAGAAGGGCGTGGTCCTCAGCTGTAAAGTGCCGCGGCACCAGCCGTGTGGCAATAAATGTACTTAGCGCTTCCATATCGCGGAACATTGCCTCGTGCAGGCCAATCCAGGCGCGCGTGAGATAGAGATCAACCGTTTCGGCATAACCAAAGGCGCGCTGAAACTCAGGACGCGCGTCGACTCCCTCAGCCGCGTCAACCACCTCTTTGGAATTCATTTCATACCAGTAACCCGAGGCGCGCTGTGAAAGATCGACTACCTTGAATTGATCGCGCACTGTCAGGCGCGGCGTCGGCCGGTTGGCGGAGTAATTTTCAAGCGTCAGAAGACCAGACGGGAAAGTGAGCTCCTGCTCAGGATGATCGCGAATACACGCATGTGCGATTGAACGGCCGAGATCGATGACGGTTCTGTTTGCGTTGGCTTCGTTCACGCGACGGCTCCAGTGCGACGAATTGTTCAGACGGTTGCACTCAGCCCACCATCGATGACGATCAGGGCGCCGCTGACATAGGCCGCGCGGGCGCTGGCCAAGAATGCAGCAACTGCTGCGAATTCCGAGGGATCACCGAGGCGTCGGGCCGGGGTCCTATCCTCGAGCGCACGGATGGCTTCGGCGTGGTCGCCGAGGCGATTGGCTTCGTGAATCGCGGTGCTGTGTGCTCCAGGAGCGAGTACGTTTACGGTGATGCTCTCCCCCGACAATTCTTGTACGAGCGTGTGGCAGTAGGGCACTAGCCCTGCTCGTGCGACACCCGACAGCGCGAAATGTACTGGGGTCCGTACAATAGCCTCTGAAGCGAGCATCAATATTCGCCCCGCCCGCGAGCGCCGCAGATACGGCAAGGCAGCCGTAACCAAATTTATCGAAGGTAAAAGCACTCGGTCAAACGCATCGTCGAAATCCTTAGGCGTCATGGCCGAGGGTGGCCCGGCAGAAACGCCGCCGCAATTCGTCACCAAGATGTCGATACACCGAAAATGCTCTGCTGTTTCGGCGACCCAAGCTGCTGCATCCGCGTAGTCAGTTACATCGGTCGCGCGCGCCAGCACTTCGGCGCCTTTGCTGCGCAACCGATCCGCTGCTCTTTCTAGCCGCCCCGGATCCCGCCCACAGATGGACAGGCGGCAGCCTTCGTTGGCTAACTCCTCAGCTGTGGCCAAACCTAAGCCGCTGGAGGCGGCCGCGAGCATTGCCACCTTGCCGTCAAGCCCTAAATCCATTTTTTACCCCCAATTAATATCACCACGCTTCTTGGCACCGTTGCAGAAAGCCAAGCATGTACCGTGCCAAACGAAAACATCCGCTCAAAACAGGAGGATAGCTCTGCTGATAAAACTTCGGCTTGCTTTAGCCGTGCATGATGGTGAGACAAATGTACGGAATCCGACGTGACTCTGTCGTCTTTCCGATAGGTGATCGGTCGCCTTCCGGTTCTGAAGACAGCATTGGGTAAGGAACTTAGAGCTTTTGCCGCAGGCGAATTAGTCATGTACAATATGGGCCGCGGCGGGCCCGCTCGACCGTTACCAAGCCTCGCCGCGGCAGTATCACGAAACTGTCGAGCCATTCGAATACGCCAAGGGCGATCTTCTGCGTCGCGTGCAGCATCATGGCTTCGTCTCCATTCTTGGCCGCACCATGCGTTTGTGCAGGGCCTTCGCAGGAAGGTCCGTCGCCTTCAGGCCAACCGCCACAGACGCGTCTTCGACGCCTGGTTCAGACAACAGAAAATAGAAACCATCGACCTCAATGCCTTGGGGCGATAGCATGCAAAACTGTGCGCGATGTCCTCGCACACTTGTTCGCGGTGTCCCGGTCCAAACACGCAGGAGGCGTGGTAGAGCCATTTCGAATGGGTGAAGAATCGAAGAATCTGACCCACAACTCTTTCGGCTTGATGGGAAGGCGGCGGAGGGAGCGACGTATGGAAGCATCGGGAAGCGACTTCATCTACTACGGTGAAGTCGTCAGGGTGCAGGTTTCGGACCGAGGCACTATGCCTTCGTCAGCTTGGCCCGATACTCCTCGTCCAAGATGGCGGGCAGTGATATCTTCTTGGTTCGCGCGCCGTCGACGGAGATCATTTCACCGCTGACGAAACTGGAATCCTCACTCGCCAGCCATAGGACCGCATTGGCTATCTCCTTTGGAGCGCCAATCCTTCCCACCGGGTGAAGTTGCCCCAATTCCCGCTCGATCAAGCTTCGGTCCGGGTGCATCTCGACATAGGCCCGATTCAGCTCGGTATCGATCCAACCGGGGCAAACGGTATTGCACCGAATACCATCCGGCCCGAGGTCAACTGCCAGTCCCAGCGTAAGGCCGTGCACGCCGGCCTTGGTGGCCGCGTAGGCAGTATGCCATGGGTTGACCATATAGCCCTCGACCGACCCGATGTTGACGATCGTGCCCGAGCCGATACGCCTCATTTCCGGGACCACATACTTGGCCATCAAAAACGGGCCGCGGAGGTTGACCGCCATAAGCCTGTCCCAATCCTCGGCACTCTGTTCGTCAATGGACTTATGCATGACTACGCCGGCATTGTTGACCAGGATGTCGATCCTGCCGAACTTCTGCAGGACCTCGTCCACGAATGTGCGTATTGAGACCTCTTTTTTGACGTCAAGAGACATAAAGGTCAGCCTCTCGACGCCGCCGGACTCGGCGGAGCGCTTGTCAAGAAAATCGCCGACGACAACCATGGCGTCTTCATCAGCGAGCCTCTCAGCAATTGCACGCCCTATGCCTCGATTGCCACCGGTGACGATGGCGACTTTGCCTGATAGCCGACTACCCAAGAATTCCTCCTATCCTGCCGTGAAGCCGCCATCTATTGGAACAGCAACCCCCGTGATGTGCCTGGCTTCCTCGCTCGCGAGGAAAAGCGTCAGACTTGCGATATCCTTCGGCGTCGCCACGCGACCTTGAGGTATTGAATCGATGTTCCTCTGGAGGACCTCGTCGGCAGTAACCGGCTGGCTGTGGGCCGACACAAGCATGGGCGTATCCACGGCGCCAGGGCAGACCGCATTGATGCTGATTTGCTCTTTGGCGTGATCGAGCGCCATGGCTCGTGTCAACAGAACGACGGCGCCCTTCGACGCGCAATAGGCAGCCAGCCCGGGACAGCCAACCAACCCCACATTCGAGGCTATGTTGACAATGCTGCCGCCGCCGCTTTTCCTCATGGCCTTCACCGCGGCGCGGCTGAAGTAGAACACACCGCTGACATTGGCGTCGAAAGTCTGGCGCCAATCGTCATCCGTGGTATCGACGGCGCTTCCACGCCGGATGATCCCGGCGCTATTCACCAGGACGTCGACCTTTCCGAACCGCTCTACGCTGGAATTAACCACGTGGTCGGCGAAGGCCGAGTCAGCGACATCGCCGAGCATCAATTCGGCCGGACAATCGAGTTTCTGAACCGACTCCAAGGCTCTTTTGCCCCGCTCCCGATCCCGGCCGACCAAGACGAGTGACGCCCCTGTCGCGGCGAAGGCCTCTGCGATGGCCTCCCCTATCCCCGACGTCGCGCCAGTAACGATAACCACCTTCTTGGAATGCGTCATAGTTTAAATTGCCCAGTAAAAGTGATGAGGCTTGGCGGTTAATTCCGGCGGCCTGCTTGGTGATCTATGCCCGCATACCGCTAGTTCTCTCCTTTTTAAGCGACCAAAAAACCATGGAGCTGACAAGCTGAAGTTTGGCGTGCCTTGGACATCGGTGACGGCCTCGTGGCAGCTTTTGCATGCCCTCTGCAAAGATCAGAAAAGGGATCTATCGTTGGCGATTCGAACGGCCCAATGTATCCGCGAAGGGCCACATCGGAGTTCCTAATATGGAACATCATCTTCTGCGACATGCGCAAATCAAATAGCCAGCGGGTGACATGGAACATCGACTCTACAAAATCCTGCAGAACACCATGGTTTTTCACTTACATGAAACCAGTGTTTTACAGCGCCCAGCGTATCCTTGGCCACTGTCTGTTTGTTCGTACCATCGAGGATATCAACCACGGGTATTTCGTCAAAATTTCCGGGTTTCGCGCGCAGCTTGTCGTCCAGTCTCCCTCGAGGTCTTTGGGCATGATTACACGCCCGCGCAACGATATTGGTATCTTCTTAGTTTGTAGCATGGAGAACCGTCTTTGACTGACAGCATGAAGCATCGTCGCGAAGCCCTCGGATAGCTAGCGCGATGCGTTCTTTCGTGGTGGCATGCTCAGAAC
The DNA here is from genome assembly GCF_040320765.1 of Mesorhizobium sp. M0618. Lineage (NCBI taxonomy): Bacteria > Pseudomonadati > Pseudomonadota > Alphaproteobacteria > Hyphomicrobiales > Phyllobacteriaceae > Mesorhizobium > Mesorhizobium sp. M0618. The sequence goes on from NZ_JAMYQH010000037.1 coordinate 58,938, forward strand.
CCGGACTCCTGGCAGGGCATGCGTAGGCGCTCGCGCTCCTCGTGTCGCCTTGCATCAGCTGCCAGTTTCGACAGCAAGATTTGCGGTATCGAGGTCATGGCCGCTCCTCCGTCGGTGCGCTGACCTTCTCCGGCACCTGGAAGACCCAATAGTGCGCGTCCTCCTCGGCGACGTATCTGCCGTTCCTTAGACACTGTGCCGGTGTAAGGACGCCCTCATCCTGCAGACGCCGCACCTGGTCTTCAAAGGATGTCGTCTCCGCGTAGCTCTTGCGGGTGCTTGCAATGACGAACCCGTTCGGGCGGGTGACGCGAGCGAGCTCGCGCAATCCATCCGGTCGGACGTGTCCGGGCGTGAGGACGCCGCAGCAGACGGTCAGGTCATAGCTCGCGCTGGAGTAGTCGGAGAGCCGCCCGTTAAGGTCGACATCGCCTTTGGCATGGCGGTAGACGCCGGTTTGCCGGGCCTTTTCGGCCATATCTTCGGAGAGATCGAACCCGTCAATCAACCGGAAGCCGAGGCGTTCCAGTTCCACGCCGACGAGCCCTGTTCCGCAGCCAGCGTCCAGGATTGCGATGGCATTTCGCTGCCCGGCCAAATAGGCCGTCTGCACGGCGCCTGCCAGTTCCGCCACGATCATAGGCCCGCAGTACCCGACGCGGACCTGATCCAGATCGAAGGCACTGGCCCATCCGCGATATAAGTGGGCCAAGCGAGCGGCGTCGCCATCGAGGTCATGGGATGCCTTCATACGCTCTCGTGCGGCTTGCTCCGGTGCTGTCTGCTGATCCAGGGTATTCATAACCGTCCTCCGTGTAAGGGTAGATGGGTGCGGCACTGCATTCATGGGCGCGCAACGGCCGCAGCTGAAACCACGAACTGTTCCTTGCCACTACGCGGAGGATGGTTGTTGACCATGCGAAGGCGCCTAGACACAAGGTAATCACGTCGACGTCCTCTAGCGGAAACATATGTCCACCCTCCCGGCTTGATCGGCCCGTTGGGATTGGTCAGCAATTCCTGACCTGGCTGCTGGGGGTCCTTCATGGACGCTCTCCACGATAAGCCATCGACACTCCAAAGGTGGGCACCAGAAAAGACGATTTGGTATTCTCAAGAGCGACTGTACCAGCCGCATGCAGGAGCAAAAAGGTGTTTTTTGAGAATTTTACAATACATTACGTTGCAGTTTTGAGATATACGTCGTATTTATACTTAACTTTCCGAAAATACACCGACATGCATCCAACACTCCATAAGGCTTCCGCGTGACTGCGTTGTATGGGAAAGCAATCCCCAGGAGAGCCCGGCAGGAGACTAGCCTCGGTGCCGGGCAATAGCGGGAAAAGGCATGCAGTCGTTCGTTAAATCTCACCTTGCGCTTCACCGCGTCTTGATGCTCAACCAAAGCCTTCGCATTATCCAGCAGGACCTCCGCTGGAACCCCGCTGAAGCGCAGGAAAGCTCCTTCCATCCCCTCGAACCGGTCAAATGCTCTGCATTTCTGAGTACATCCCTTGACGCTTTTTGTCATCAAGCTCGGACCGCGCGGTGAGCAGCAGCTCATTGAAACGGGCGTTCTTCCAACGAGAATTGTTCCATGCAGCATTAGCGGCATAACCTATAGAGAATATCCAATCAGCGGTAGGCCGGCCTAGCCAGTAGCTCGCTGAAAACGGTTTCTTCATGTTAACCGTGTGTCCCAGTAGCCATCATTCGCCGGCGAACTACATCAATACTGATGCCAGCTTTGGCGGCGTCCTGCTGGTAAGGCACTGCAGCGTCGACTGCGCCTGCGAACGCAGCATCTGCGGCAGACAGCACTTCGATCAGATGGTCGTGCTCAGCACGGGTGTTGAGGACTAAAAGCCGACGCCGGCGCTTGTGGCCTGATGCTTCGATCAGAACTTCATTGCGCACCCTGGGAATGTCGATCGCTACCAGCACCGCGGCGGGTGTAGAATCTGAAGTGTCATGATCGGTCTCTCCGGAATGGGTTATGAAGATTCACATTCTAGAGAAGCTTTGACTGGCCATGGCCGCCTTAACCGGTGCGCGCCTGCAGCTCTCTCGGCTGCCGCCACTCCATCATTCCTTAGGTGCTACGGCTCTTTCTACACAGCTTTCAACTTCCGCGATGCCGCCGTGAACTCGGCCCCAAGGCACATCCGCACTAGACTTACACCCAAAGAGACGAATGGGAAGGCCGAGCGCACACCGCCATGCCTCTGCGACTGGAACAGCCGACGACCACTGTTGCTCTGTCTGTAACGTTCGCAAAGCGGATCACTGATTGGTCAAACTGGCGACCTTGGAACATCGGAACCCTCCGAAATTCGTCGCAAGGCTTCGTATGTCACACGGCCGGTACCAAAACGTTGCAACAGATCCTTCAACTAAGTTTACAGAACCTTTGCGACCGCTAAGCGCTGACAATGGTACCTTCCGTGAAGTCTGAGATCAGGCACGGACAAAAAAGCTGATGCCTGTTTACGCTCGGGCCGCTGCACAGCACTAGACCTCGGAGTAAAATGCCCATGGCAAGAAAAGCGCTCATCCTGGTTGAAGGTCATAGACGTAATGGTCCGCTCCACGTCCAAGCGGCTCAGTGTCTTGGCCTTCATCCAATTACGCTAGCGGCTGATCCGGCTCAGTACGGATATCTTGCGGCGGAAAGCATTGAGGCTATTCGTTTTGATACAAGCAATCTCGATGCGCTGATCCGCGAATGTTCCCGGCTGCGTGCTGCGTATGACATTACTGGCATTACTGGCTTTGCGGGCGACGACGAGTCAGTCCCTGCGACAGTCGGCAAGCTCTGCCAGCACTTCGATCTACCGGGACCGACCCCCGCATCGATTGAACGATGCTGCGACAAATTCGTTCAGCGTCAGGTTCTCGCGGAGGCTGGCGTTCCAGTACCTGCTTATCGCGTGGCAGCGAATGCGACGGAGGTGGAAGGCTTTGCCACGGAGATCGGCCTACCGGTGATTCTTAAGCCAGCTGTAGGGAGCGGCAGCATCGGTGTCCGTTTGTGCCGCAATGTCGATGAGTTGGCCGATCATACGACCTATCTGTTAGGCGGGAAGCAAATATGGCGTTCTTCCCCGAGAATACTGGTCGAAGAATTCGCACAAGGCCCGCATTATAGCATTGAAATAATGGGAACTGAGGTCATTGGGATTGGCGTCCTTGACTTCTGCAGCCCCCCCCATTTCGTCTATCGTGAGCTCACCTATCCGGCCGTGCTGACCGATGAAGATTATAATCGTATCACCGATGTTTCACTGAGCTGTTTGCGAGCTCTCGGCCTTGGCTGGGGGCCAACGAACATTGAACTCCGGTGGACGAAGCGTGGCCCAGTCGTCATTGAAGTCAATCCGCGTCTTGCGGGTTCGCCCGCTCCTGAACTGGTTCAGCTGGCTTATGGTGTCGATCTCGTCAAGGAGCACATCAAGCTTGTGATCGGTGACGAATGGAATTTACGCAGAAGCAATTCGCAGACTGCGGTCGCGCGGTGGCTGGTTGCTGATCGTGATGGCACGCTCGAGTACATCGGTGGCGAGAGTCTGGCGGCTACTGTACCAGGTGTCGCCGAGGTCAAATTCTACATTGAATCCAAGACGCCGATCATCAGGAAAGGCGATTACCGAGACTGCATCGGACACGTCATCGCCGCATCACCTTGCCCCGCTAAGACCGAGGCCATACTTCAGCGTGCTGCCGATTTAATCGATTGGTCGATCACACGATTTCCGAACCTTTGCGAAAAGGAATAGTCCGCGGATCTTCTCTCCGCACCAACGCAGGCGAATAACGGTGCTCCGAACCGTCGTTCGGGAGGTGTGCCTCTCGTCCTCAGATTGAAAGTAAGACCGTATGTCCGCCTCTGTCGGAGCCCGCCCCCAACGACACGCTACTACCTGCTGCAAATCGCCATGCTTGGCGGCTATCTCGCCCGCAAACTGTCAAACGGCCCTTTAATTGCGGGTAGTTGTCAATCCGGATCTCGCACTGCCATCGCCGGGGTCATGGTCCTTTCCGAGGTCGAGTGCCTCATGATGATGTTCGGGTCGGGCGCCTGAACGTTTCCAACGAGATGCAGATGAACTGCTGTCAGCCGTTTGACCGAGGTCGCCACCGTCCCGGCGGGGACATCACGGGTTCCGGAAACGGGCCCGCGAATTAGGTCGAGTTCGGATCTGCTATGCCACCTTTTCGCTACCCCACTCAAAGCTTGTGCCGTCGACCCAGAGGCAATGAAGCAGAACCGCGATCTTCCGTGCGACCGCCACCTGTGCCTTCTTCAAGCCGATCCGCCTCGACAGACGCATCCCCCAGTCTTTCAGCGTGGACCATTTCTTCGTCCGGTGCAGGAGGACGCTGGCCGCCTCGTAGAGATGTCCGAAAGACAGTGGCAGCACCATCATCGATCCAAAGCTTCTCACCTATGCCGAGCGGCTGCAATATGAAGGTATCTGGGCGGAACAGTGCCCTGTGGAAGACCATCAACTTCCACCTGCTGGCTGCGGCACGCCTGGCGCTTGGTCGCGAGGCGAGCCCGAGCGCCGGTTGCCGGCTAGCGCGGCTACAACGCCGGCAAGAAGATCAAGGGCCGCAAGCGCCATATCATTACCGACACCGACGGGGCACCTTGTCGGGCTGAGGGTGCACGCGGCCGACATCCAGGACAGGGATGGGGCAGTTGGCGTCACCGCCTCCATTCGACACCTTTACCCGTGGCTGCGCCATCTATTCGCCGACGGCGGCTATGCCGGCGAAAAAATGAAGCAGGCTCTCGCCGACCTGGGTACATCGACCATCGAAACCATCAAGCGCTCCGACGCGGCCAAGTGCTTCGAGGTCCTGCCGCGACGATGGGTCGTCGAGCGAACTTTCGCCTGGCTCGAACGTTATCGCTGGCGATAGTCGCCTCGAAATCATTGTCGAGCCGGCGCCGAGGCATGAATTATTCATCGCGCCGCCGCCCAGCTCCACCTCGCACGGAACCGAGTTTCGAGTTAGGTTTAAGGAAAAGGAGGGTGCATTTCTGCGGCCGCAACATGCGATTGCGTGCGCTAGTCTCGCCGCTACCCTGCTTGGCTAAGCTAAGCGGGATACCCAAGAAGGACTCATCAACGGCTCCTCCCAAGACTTTAGGTCCGCACCTCCGGGATCGAAGCCTGCTGCCGATGCGAAGGGCGCCCTTGACCAACTGCGTCCTTCATTCTAGAGCGTCGAGCATTCTGACCCGAGTGGATTACCGTCGTGTAGCGATGACCTGCTGCCGCAAAATCGGGATTTGAATATCACGTCGAGGAATGTTGTTGTCACAGAACGATGCAGCGGCTTGAAACTTCCACTGTCATTCCTCGTTCTTGATTGCTGCGGAAGACGAGCGGGCTGGCAGAAAACCGAAGGACTCTCGATGAGAAATGTTGACAGTTAATAGCGCAGGCGTGGAGCCCATAATTGCCTTGCGAGCGAAACGCCAACGCGTTCGATGCTCGATTATGGCGTTGCATCACATGCCGTTCATCGGGTGTTACTTAAATTGCGCCGTCAATCACTTGCTTCATCGGGCAACCGTTGTGGCCTCGTCATTGTCAGACGCTTGATCCTTTCGACGAGCTGCCCCTCCCATACGATGCCGTGATGCAGCCAATGTGCCAGGTGCTGCGAGGAGCCAAGCATTGTTGACATTCGGCAACTTGGACCAGCCCACGCCCTGGTCGGTCCAGCGTGTCGTAGCCAAGATGCGGCGATGAGAGGGTGCGAGGGTGTACTGGTGATGGGAGCTACTGCAGTCGTCGCTGTCATGGGACGTGGTGGCAAGAGAATCTGGCCTTGATTGAAGCATTGAGCGCAAGTCATTCAACCTCGACACTTTGTCGTAACCAAGAAGCTGGCACTGCCTAGAAGCTGATAGTGGTCGGCAAACGCTCCCGTCGTTTCAGTCCCGTATTCTCGGGGATATCGTCTACACAGGCCACTCAACCACGCGTTCGGCGTCACTGATGACCTGCAGGAAAAGAAATGTGTCGTGGGGGCAGGCGAGTCACTCCGTTGAGGCGGAATAAGCCGTTCACGTGCTGGCACTCTGGGGTTGTGTGCGTCAAGTTCTGCAAAATGGGCGATCATGAAGCTGGTCATGCGGCTTGGCGTAGAGCGAGCTTCTTGTGCTCGCGC